>JAKAMQ010000013.1 GCA_021812805.1 Acidobacteriota bacterium | reverse complement strand
CCCTGGGCGCACCCCTCTGGCGCCGGGGCCTGCGGCCCTTCTCTCCCACCGACCCGGCCGTGCGCGAGGGCATCCAGGACACCCTGGCGCACTGGCGGACCCTGGACCTGGAAGCCGACCTCGTGCGCCAGGCCCTGCGCCTGGAAGCTGAGGGCCGTCCCCTGCCCCTGGACCCCCGCACCCAGGCCGCCTGGTTCCGCCTCCATACCGCCACGGGCCAGCGTCACCGCCTGGAGCCCGGCGAGCCCCTGCCGGGGGGCCACTGGTTGAGCCCCGGCGCGGCGCTGCGGCCCCTCATGCAGTCCCTCCTGCTGCCCGTCGCCGCCGTCGTGCTGGGCCCCGCCGAGCGGGCCTATTGGCGCCTCTGCGAACCCCTGTGGGAGCGGGTGGCGCTGCCCGCGCCGCGCATCCTGCCCCGGCCCAGCGTGGTCGTCCTGCCGCGGGGACTGCGGCTGGAGGCGGACCAGCTCTCCCGGCTCCAGGAAGGCGACTGGGCCGGCCTCGCCACCTGGCCCGGGGTGCTGCCCAGTTCAGCCCTGGGCCACCCGGCGGGCGATCTCGAGTGGCCGGAACCGATGCAGATCCGCTTCGCCGCGGAAGTGGACCGCACCCGGCAACGGCTCGCCCGGTTGGATCGCCGTCTGCATCGGGAAGCCGCGGCGCGGGCCCTGGGCGGCGATCCGGAGGCCCTGCGCCAGCGCCTCTTCCCCTTCGGACGTCCCCAGGAGCGGGTGATCCCGGGCCTTGCGTGGTTGCGGGACGAGGCGCTGCTGGACCGCATCCTGGAGCGCATGGATGGACGCACAGAACTCATTCTCGTGGAGGCCTCATGAGGGACGGACTCGACCTGCTGGTGCTCGGCGCCCATCCCGATGATGCAGAAGTTCATGTGGGCGGCCTCCTCGCCCTGGCGGCAGACCGCGGGCTCGCGGCCGCCATCCTGGATCTCACCGCCGGTGACCTCGGCACCCGGGGCACACCGGAAACCCGCCGCGCCGAAGCCCAGGCGGCCGCCCGGATCCTCGGCGTCCAGCGGATCATCCTGGATTTCCCCGATGGCCGCTTCGCAGAGGATGAGGCGTTCCGAGTGCGGCTCATGGCCGAGTTCCGGCGCCTGCGGCCGAAGGTGCTCATCCTGCCGGCGCCCGACGACCGGCACCCGGACCACCGCCGCGCCCACCGCCTGGGCCGCGAGGCGGCCTACTATGCCGGCCTGCGGAACTACCCCTGTCCCGGCGAGCCCTGGCGGCCCGAGGCCCTGGCCTGGGTCGGCGGCGAGCAGCCGGGCGCGCCGGACCTCCTGGTGGATGTGAGCGCCGTGTGGGAGCGCCGCATGGCCGCCTTCGATGCCTTCGGCAGCCAGTTCGAACAGGACCCTTCGCAGCCCCCGACGCGCATCGCGCACCCCGCCTTCCGCCGGGGCGTTCTCGGCCGGGCCATGCACTGGGGCTCACTCCGGATGTGCGACTGGGCCGAGGCGCTCTGGTGCGAGCGCCCGGTCCCCCCGGCCCTGCTGCGGCTGCTGGCGGCACTGGAACGCCTGGACTGATCGTCAGCGCGTCGCAGGTTTCGGATACTCGGCCTCGTGGACGGACCAGGCGTGTTCCAGGCCAGTCCGCTCGGAATTCCTCCCAAGGCCCTGGAGCGCTTCCCGGTAGCCCTCGTAGATCGCCTTCTCCTGGTCCAGGGACGCCCGGTCAGGACGGTACCGCCAATCCCTGGACTGCACCTCGGCCCAGGCGTCCTGGAACCAATCGGCCATGTCCTGGAAATGCCGGGTCTGTCGGCATTCCCGCGCGATGGCCCGGTGGACCTCGGCGGGCAGGCCCGCCGCCCAGGCCGCGCGGGATCCGAAGACGGGGATGTCAGTGGCGAGGCCGAGCACCGAGGGAGGACGCGGCAGGAAGGCGGACCAGGACACCCAGGCCCGCCAGAGGTAGGCGTTGTCGGGCCAGCGTTCGAGCGCTGCCTGCAGCGGCGGGATGATCTTCAGCGACCGGGCGCGCCAGCCTTCCAGGTCGGAGATCCAGGGCGCCTCCGGGCCGAAATCCAGCGGCAGCCGGGCCACCGCCGCATCCTCCTGCATGCGCCCCTCCAGGGCCGCCAGGGGCATGCGGGCCCGGGCGAGGTCATACCGCTCCCGGTGGGCATCCAGGTTGTCCGGATGCCGGGCCAGGAAGGCATCGAGCACCTCGATGCGGGAGGGGGCCACCGCCCTGAGTTGAAGGGCCAGCCGGGCGGGGTCCGGCGCCGAAACGCCCCGGGCCAGAAGGTCGGTCTCGCCCCGGAACACAGCCCACCCGGCAGCAGGGAATCCTGCGGCGCGCATCCGCGCGGTGTCGGCGGCGCCCGGCGTCTCCTCTTTCCA
Source organism: Acidobacteriota bacterium (assembly GCA_021812805.1). Classification (GTDB taxonomy): domain Bacteria; phylum Acidobacteriota; class Holophagae; order Holophagales; family Holophagaceae; genus Geothrix. The sequence continues at coordinate 28,675 of JAKAMQ010000013.1, read as the reverse complement.
TTCCCCGGGGCCGTAGGTGGACAGATCCCCCGTGGCCCGGAGGACCGGCCATCGGGCCATCCAGGCCGGCGCTCCCCAGACGAGGAACCGGAGGGGAGGCCGTGGGGCCGGCAAGGGCAGATCGGGGAGGGCGGGAAGGTCGAGCACCGCCAGGAATCCCGGGGGCGCGAAAGGCGCTTCGACGGGGGCCGGCTTTCCGGGGCCCTGGGTGGACTTCCCGTAGAAGCTCCGCAGGCTGGTCCGGAGGCCATCCCACCCGGAACCGGCCCCCCGGCGGATGTCCTGGAGCACGCCGATCGCCTCGGGCCATCGCTGGAGTTCGGATAGGACCACGAGTCTCCAGAAGGCGAGGGTTCCCTGGATCTCCCGCCATTCCGCCCAGGCCTTCCTCCCGGAATCCACAGAGGGAGGCGTGACCGGGATCCGGTCGAGGATCGCGAGCAGCTGGTTCCAGTCGAGATGGGTGGATCCCTGGAAGGCGAGGTCTCGTATCGTCCCTGCGGTGGGCCAGACTCGCCCGGGAACGGGGGTGCAGGAGGGCAGGTCGGACACATCCTGCGCGTCCCCGCGGAGCGCCCGGTTGCAGGCCAGCCACAGTTCGCCGAGGTTCCCGGCCAGCCTTGGCTCCTGCCCGGGCAGGGCGTCCGCGCTCCCCGAATCCGGGAACCGCTGCCAGGCTTCCGCCAGGGCATCCCGGAGCTCCGAGAGTCCCGGCTGGAGATCCGGTCCAGCGGCGGAACCAAACGCACTCAGCCAGAACCGGAACCAGCTATCACTCCCAAGGCGCCAGACATCCGGAAGCTGGGCCAGGCGATTCAGGGTGTCGGCGACTTCCCGGTCCCATCCGGCCGCCTTGACGGGATCCAGGATCCTGGCGGGGGACAGCCGCGGCCAGGGGCTTGAGGCCAGCAGCTTCACCCCATCGGCGCCCCCCTGCCTTTCCAGGGCGCGGAAGCGGATCCGGGCCATCCGGGTCGCCAGGTTCAGCCGCAGTGAAAGCGCCGTTCCGTGATCCGGATGGAGCCGGAGGAAGCGGTCCAGGGATTCCCAGGTGGGCTGGATCCCTTCGGCGAGCAGGGCATCCCGGAGGTCCGTGCCCGTGGGCGGGCTTGTCCCTTCGTCCAGGATCTGACCCTTCCGGTCCAGGAGGAGCCAGTGGGAGGCATCGGACCAGTCCCGGGCCTTGCGGAGCCGGTCGAGGGCCGGACCGTCCAGCGGCTCGACCCAGACATCCCCCGTCGTCGTGAGGCGCAGCATCTCCCCGTCGGCGACGCGACGGTCCATGGTCAGCCAGGATTGGGGTGCCAGCAGGTTCACGGCCCCATGCCTGGCCTTTCCCCAAGCCTCCAGGTAGGTGGCCCAGCCCCCCTCCTGGGCTCGCAGTGGCAGGACCGTGGCCAAGACGAGCAGCAGGCCGAGGCTCCGTGGGAGACGGCCGGGGCGTCCCTTCGGTCTCCTGGGGACACGGTCCACGCAGAACTCCTTCGGTGATGGAACGAGGAAGGCCCCAGCGTGTCGTCCGACAGGGCGGACCGTCAAGCTCCGGTTCCCCACCCGGCATGTTCAAGATCCGCACCCTCGACTACCTTGGAGGCATGAAGCGCTTCGAATCCGACCTTTTCGCGCAGATCCAGCGCCGGGGCGACGGCGTGTCGGGCCGGGTGCTGGTGGCCTGCTCGGGGGGCGGGGATTCGGTGGCGCTGCTGGTGCTGCTCTGGGCCCTGCGGAAGAGCCTGGGGCTGGAGCTGACGGTGGCCCATGCGGACCACGGCCTGCGACCCGATGCCGAGGCGGACGCCGAGTTCGTGCGTCAGCTCTGCCGCGGGCTCGACCTGGATCTGGCGGAGGCGAGCCTCGGCGTGAAGGCCCACGCCGCCGGGCGTGGGATCGGCCTGGAGATGGCCGCCCGGGAACTGCGCTGGGATTGGCTGCGCCAGGAGGCTGCGGGCACCGGGGCGGCTACTGTCGCCACGGGACACACCCTCGATGACCACACCGAGACCGTGCTCATCCGCCTGGCGCGGGGCGGGGGTCTGGGCAGCCTCCGGCCCCTGGCGCCACGCCAGGGCGTGCGGTGGTCCCCCCTGGTGGAATGCCGGCGGAGCGCGCTCCGGGACTACCTCCGGCAGCGGGGCGTGCCCTGGCGCGAGGATCCCACCAACGCCGAACCCTTCACCGCCCGCAATCGCTGGCGGGCCCTCCTGGAGGAGATCCGCCGCGAGGCGCCGGACCTGGACCGGCATCTCTTCGAAACCCATCGCCAGGCCGAGGAAGCCCAGGCCCTGGCCCAGCAGCTGGTGGCCTCCTGGCGCGGCGCCCGGTGGTGGATCAAGGAGGACGGGGTGATCTTCGCGGCCGGGGCCTGGGCGGAGGTGGAACTCCGCTGGACCCTGGAGGCCGCCTACCGGGAACTTGGCCGTCCGCTGGAAGCATCCCTATTGCGGGGGCTCGCGCCCTGGCTCTCGGGCCACATGCGCACCCGGAGACCCCTGACATGGGGGAACTTCTGCGTAAGTCCTGAACCTGGGAACCGGTTCCTGCATCTAAGGCAAGGCGACCCCATGACCGGGCCGGGGTACACTGGTGGGTCAGTGGGGTCTGTCCCCAAGGAGTGACTTTTGAATTCCATGATGAAGAGTGTGCTGGTCTGGCTGGCGATCATCGTCCTGCTCGTGCTGGCGTTCCGCCAGATCCCACAGAACAGCCACCAGATCGAGATCCCCTTCTCGACGTTCTACACCGAGGGCACCGCCGGCAAGTACAAGACCGTGACCCTGACCGGGCTGGACCTCGAGGGCACCTACAAGACCCCCCTCAAGGATCCCAAGACCGGCCAGCCCATTGATGGTTTCCGCACCGTGGCCCCGCCCATGCAGGATCTCGGCAAGGTGATCCTGAGCTGGAAGACGGAGGGCCAGCTGGATGAATTCAAGGCGGCCAAGCCCAGCGAGAACAACTTCGCCTACGTGCTGATGTTCTGGGGACCGATGCTGGTGTTCGTGCTGCTCTGGTTTGTGTTCATGCGCCAGGCGCAGATGGGCGGCAACAAGGCCCTCAGTTTCGGGAAGGCCCGGGCCAAGGGGCTCTCCAGCACCCAGAAGCGCATCACCTTCGCCGATGTGGCGGGTTGCGACGAGGCCAAGGAGGAGCTGAAGGAGATCGTGGAGTTCCTGAAGGATCCCGCCAAGTTCGTGAAGCTGGGCGGCAAGATCCCCAAGGGGGTGCTGCTGATGGGGCCTCCGGGGACCGGCAAGACCCTGCTGGCCCGGGCCATCGCGGGCGAGGCCAAGGTGCAGTTCTTCTCCATCTCGGGTTCCGACTTCGTGGAGATGTTCGTGGGCGTGGGCGCCAGCCGTGTCCGCGACCTGTTCGAGCAGGCCAAGAAGAGCGCCCCGTGCATCGTGTTCATTGACGAGATTGACGCCGTGGGCCGGCATCGCGGCGCGGGTCTCGGCGGTGGCCACGATGAGCGCGAGCAGACCCTCAACCAGCTGCTGGTCGAGATGGACGGCTTCGAGGGCAACGAAGGCGTCATCCTCATCGCCGCCACGAACCGCCCCGATGTGCTGGATCCCGCCCTGCTGCGGCCGGGCCGCTTCGACCGCCGCGTGGTGGTGGACCGCCCCGACGTGAAGGGCCGCTTCGAGATCCTGAAGGTCCATACCACCGACAAGATCCCCCTCAGCCCCGATGTGGACCTGGACATCATCGCCCGCGGCACCCCCGGCTTCGCCGGCGCGGACCTCGCCAACCTCTGCAACGAAGCGGCCCTCACCGCCGCCCGCGGCAGCAAGAAATGGGTCGAGATGGATGATTTCGAGCACGCGAAGGACAAGGTGTACATGGGCGCCGAGCGCCGCTCCATGGTGATGACCGAAGCGGACAAGCGCATCACCGCCTACCACGAAGCCGGCCACACGGTCGTGGCTGTCGTGATGCCCCACAGCGACCCCATGCACAAGGTGACCATCATCCCCCGCGGCCGCGCCCTGGGCGTCACCTGGCAGCTCCCGCTGACCGATCGCTTCAACACCACCCGGGACTACATGGAAAGCCGCATCGCCATCGCCATGGGCGGCCGCATCGCCGAGGAGATCTTCTTCAACCAGCTGAGCACGGGCGCCGCCAACGACATCCAGCAGGCCACCGAGATGGCCCGTTCGATGGTCACGGAGTTCGGCATGAGCGACAAGCTGGGTCCGCTGAACTTCGGCGGCGGCCAGCACGAGGTCTTCATCGGCCGCGACTTCGCCCAGCATCGTGAGATTTCCGAAGACACGGCCCGCCTCATTGATGTCGAGGTCCAGGAATTCGTCATGCGGAACTACCGCAAGGCGAAGGAAGCCATCGAGACCCACCGCGATCAGCTGGTGGCCGTCGCGGAAGCCCTGCTGGTGCGTGAAACCCTGGATGGCAATGACATCGAGATCCTGATGAAGGGTGGCACCCTGCCGCCCCCCAAGAACCTCGCCCCTCCCACGGCCCCCGCGACGACCGGAGACCTCCCCGGCGAGGGCGCGATGAACCCGGCCTACCGGCCCGCCTGACCGTGATGCCACCGTTCGATTGGGGCCCCCTCCTGCGCGGGGGGCCTCTTTTCATGGGCATCCTGAATATCACCCCGGATTCCTTCAGCGATGGCGGCCGGTTCCTCGATCCGGGCGCAGCGCTCGCCCACGCGGCAGAGCTGGCTGAAGCGGGAGCCGGGATGCTGGATCTGGGCGCGGAGAGCACGCGCCCGGGCGCGGCTCCACTCGATCCCGAGGCGGAGTGGGACCGCCTCGCGCCCGTCCTCGCGCACCTGCGCACGGAGCACCCGCGCCTGCCCCTGAGCGTGGACACCCGCCATGCCGCCGTGGCCGCCCGTGCCCTGGGAGCAGGCGCCTCGGTGCTCAACGATGTGACCGGCTTCGCGGATCCGGCCATGCGCGATCTGGCCCGGACCACATCCTGCGGGCTCATCGCCATGCGGAGCCGCCAGGTGGGCGAAGGGTTCCTCATGCCCCCCTACGGCGACGAAGGCACCGCCACGGCCGGCCAGGCCATCCACGAGCTGAGCGCGACGCGGGACCGCCTGCAGGCCGCAGGCATCGAGCAGGGCCGCATCCTCCTGGATCCCGGTTTCGGCTTCGGAACAACCTTCCTGGAGGATCTCGCCCTCTGGGAGGCCCTCCCCACCCTGCCGGAACGGTTGGGGTGGCCGATGGACCGCCTCTGCATCGGCATTTCCCGCAAACGCTTTCTCGCCTGGCGGTCGGGGAATCCCACCCTGCCCCCGCTTCAGCGGGATGCTCTGACCGCGGCGGCCCACGCCGAGGCCGCATCCTGGGGCTGCCGCGTCTTCCGGACCCATGTGATCGGGTAATCTGGGAATATGACACTTCGCTACTTCGGCACGGACGGCATCCGCGGCGTGGCCCTGCGCCCCCCCCTCACCCTCGACGAGGCGGTTCGCTGGGGGGCAGCCTGGGGCCAGGTGGCGCGGGAATCGGGCGTCGAGCGCCTGGTGATGGGCTGGGATTCCCGGACCAGCTCCATTCCCCTGGCGGAGGCCTTCGCCGCCGGCGCAGGCGCCCGCCTCCAGCTGGCTCAGGTGGGCCTGGCCCCCACGCCCGCTGTGGCCTGGACCGTCGAGCGCCTGACCGCAGAGGGTCTCAAGACCTGGGGCCTGATGATCTCCGCCAGCCACAATCCGCCGGAGGACAATGGTCTCAAGGGTTTCAACGAGCACGGCGAGAAGCTTGAAGAGGTCCAGGAACGCGCCATCGAGGCCGCCTTCGAGGCCCTGTCGGCGCCCATCCCCGTGCCTGTCCAACCCGAACGGCTCGATCTCCAGCCCTATCTCGCCCATCTCGGCGGCATCTCCTTGCCAGCGGATTTCGGGCTCGTCCTGGATTGCGCCCATGGCGCCACCGCCGAAGCCGCGAGGTCCCTCTTCCGGGGCGGAAACCTTCACTGGATCGGCGTGCCGCCGGATGGCGCGCGGATCAATGTGGGCGTGGGTTCCACCCATCTCACCGCCCTCAAGGCCGAAGTCCTGGACCGCGGCGCGCACCTGGGCGTGGCCTTCGATGGCGATGGCGACCGCTGCCTGCTGGTGGACAGCCAGGGACGGGAAGTGGATGGCGACCAGATGCTATGGCTCCTGGTCCAGGATCGCCTGGCCTCCGGTGATCCACCTGCCGGTGTGGTGGGCACCCTCATGAGCAATGGCGGCCTGGAGCAGGCGCTCGAGGACTCCGGTGTTTCCTTCGTCCGCACGGCGGTCGGCGACAAATTCCTTCTCCGGGAAATGGGGAAGCGCGGCTGGGATCTGGCGGCGGAGGCCTCCGGCCACGTCATCCAGAAGCGCGTGGGCCCCAGTGGCGACGGCCTCGCCACGGCCCTCGCCATCCTGCGCGCCCTGCTCCACCGCCCCGAATCCACGCGGTGGGAGTGGACCTTCCAGCCCTGGCCCCAGCGGCTGGTGAACGTGAAGGCCCATGCCCGCAAGGAGGTCGGAGCCTGTGCGGCCCTGAGCGACGCCATGCGGGCCGTGGAGACCCGCTGGGGCCACGGCGTGCGCCAGGTGGTGCGCTGGTCCGGCACGGAACCCAAGCTCCGCCTCATGGTGGAGGCGCGGGAGAGGGACTGGGTGGAGCAGGCCCTCTCGGAACTGGAAGCCGCGGCCCGGCGGGATCTGGACCTGGCATGACGCCCGATGTCCGGCGCCCTGTGGACCGCCTGCTGGCGCTGTTCGCGCTGGTACTGATGGCCATCGGCATGGTGTGGATCTACTCCGCCTCGGCCATCCGCGCCTCTGAGCACCACGCGGCCGCCACAACCTTCCTCGTGCGCCAGCTCGTGGCGGGCGTCATCGGCTTAGGCCTCATGCTCGTTCTGTCCCAGGTGGAGCTGGCCCCGCTCCAGGACCATCCCCGGCCGCTCCAGGTGACCTACCTCATGATGCTCGCGCTGCTGGCCGCGGTCCTCTTCCTGGGCCCGCGCATCAATGGCGCCCACCGGTGGCTGCGCTTCGGCCCCATGAGCATCCAGCCTTCTGAACTCTTCAAGCCCCTCTCGGTGCTCCTCACGGCCGGCTGGATGGTGCGCCATCGCGAGGCCTGGGCCCGGCGCCAGGATTCCCTGCCGAAGCTGATGGGGCTGTTCGGCATCCTCGTGGTGCCGCTGGCGCTCATCCTGCGCGAACCGGATTTCGGCACCACCTTCCTCATCGTGTTCGTGGCGCTCATGGTGGTGTTCCTGGGGGGCGCCCCGAAGTGGATCTTCGCCGTGGCCCTGCCGGTCCTGGGCGCCCTCGGCACGGCCTTCGTGGTGCTGTCGCCCTACCGGATGGCCCGCATCACAAGCTTCCTGAATCCCGAGGCGGATCCCCTCGGCAAGGGGCACCAGGCCCTTCAGAGCCTTGTGGCCGTCGGCAATGGAGGCCTTCTGGGCGTGGGCCTGGGCGCCGGAAAGCAGAAGCTCTTCTTCCTGCCCGAGGCGCACACCGATTTCATCTACGCCGTGATCGCCGAGGAAGCCGGGCTCATCGGTACCGTGGCGGTGCTGGCCCTCTTCATCGGCATCCTCTGGCGCGGCTACCGCATCGCGCGGCGCGTGGGGGATCCCTACCTCAAGCTCTGCGCCATGGGCTTCGTGCTCCTTCTGGTGGTGCAGGCGCTGATGAACATCAGCGTGGTGCTGTCCCTGGCGCCGAACAAAGGCATTCCCCTGCCCTTCATCTCCTTCGGCCCCAACAGCCTCATCACCAGCCTGATCTGCCTGGGGCTCCTGCTCTCCATCAGCAAGGATGCGGGATCAGCCTAGCCGCATCGGCTCCTCATCATCGTCCTCGATGAGGATGATGTTGGAGCCACCGGACAGCATCACGGCATCCTCGTACAGATTCCGCAGCTTGGGCTCGAACCGTTCGCCCTGGGCGAGGCGCGGGTCCGCGCGGAGCTGGAGGCGGGTCCGGACCAGCCCATGGATCGCCTCGGGCGCGAGGCCGAGAATGGCACCCAGCGCTTTCAGCGGATTGGTGGCGCCAAAGGTCCGCATGGGCGTCGTGACGCGAAGGCGGGCACCCTCCCAGTCCATGGCCGCGACCAGGGGGCGGAGATCCACCGGCTTCTCCTGTTTCTGGCCGCCCACCTTGCCGGAACGGTCCCAGAGGAAACGCTCTGCAGCCAGAAACATCTCGACCCTCGAACGCGCGTCCTCCAGCCCCTCTGAAGGGCAGGGCCACGTCCACTCGGCGGCATCCGCGAGTTCTGCCACGGGGCTGGCATAGGCGGGCTGTTCCTCCCAGCGGTGGAGGACGAATCCTTCCGGAAGGCGGAGCGCCAGACGCGCCAGCAGGGGCCCGGCATCCCCGGGCGGCAGGCGGAAGACCGCTTCGCCCCACTCTTCCTCGCCTCCCACGCCCGCGGGCAGCGGCGGGCCCAACTGCAACAGCGGGCGCGGATGCTGGCCCAGGTCCAGCGCCGGCAGCAGACCCTCGAGCCGCAGCGCGGTCAGGAGGATGCGGTGGAGGTCGCCGCTTTCGAAGTCGAGGACCGGTGGACGTTTGGCGTAGGCGAAGCGCACGGCAGTTCTGCGCGCATCCAGCTGGCCCAGGGCCTCGCGTCGCGCGCGCGCCTGCATCGCACGTGGCGCGAGGGTACCACTGAGGGATCGGGCCTCTTCGGACTCCGCGAGCTCCCGGCGCACCTCCCGCAGGAGGGCATAGGCTTCTTCGAGCACGGACGCCTGCTCCAGGTCCGGAACGAGCGCGGCCGCCTGGGACAACCGCCGCTGAGCCAGCGCCTCGCGAAAGGCCACCAGGACCGCAGGCTCCCGGCTCGGCGCAGCCGCGGCCATGGCCTCGAGAACCGCTGCCAGGCGGGCTTCCCGCGCCTGCACGGCTGGCGGTTTCCCGGAAGGTGGGGCTTGCCTGCGCACGTTCCCAGGATAGTGAAGAAACCGCGTCCATGCAGCTTTACAAGTCCTCCGATTTCCACATCCGCTGTGGGAAGCGCGGCGGAAAGAAGATCGAAGCCCTTTTCGCTCAAGCGCCTCCCCCCCTGCTGAATTTCCGTGGCAGCACCCGAAGGCCGCGAGGAGGTCTTTGCGTTCCGCGGCCCCCTCGTTCAAGCTAGAAGGCACCCGGATGATCTCTCCCCCCGCCTTTCCCGCCCTGCCCGCCGCCTGGCCCTATCCCATGCGCCCCGCGCTGCCCCGTCTTGCCTGCCGGAACCGCAGCCGCCTGCCCGGCCTGGGCGATGGCTGGCGCCTCTGCCTGCTGGGGGATGCACGCCCGGAAGACCCGGCGGCGCCTCTGGACGGAGCCTTCGGGCGCGGCGGCATCCTGCGGGCCGGCTCCTTCGTGCTCCGCCCCTATCGTCGTGGCGGGCTGCTGCGGCATGTCAATGCGCGCATCTACCTTTCACCCGTCCGTTTCGCGGCGGAATTCGCCGTGCACCGCGCCCTCTGGCTGGCCGGACTCCCCACCGTGGAGCCAGTCGGCTATGCCTGGCGGGAGCGGGCCTGGGGAGCTGAAGGCATCTACATTTCACGCTTCACGGAGGCCAGTCCCTGGCCGCGCCACTGGGACCAGAGTGCCCAGGTGGTACCCGCGCTCCGCGAAGCCCTGGGGGCGCTCTGCGCCTGGGGACTCTGGGCCCCCGATCTCAATGCCACCAATGTGCTGATCCGCTCCGAAGGCATCCAGCTTCTGGATTGGGACCGGGCCCAGTTCCAACCCGCGCCCGTGCCCTTCGAACGCTACGCCGCCCGCCTGCGGCGCAGCCTCTTCAAGCTGGGCGCGCCGGCGGAGATCATCGCCCAGGCTACAGCACCACCGCATCCTGGATGATGACGGGCTTGACGGGCAGGTTGGGGAAATCGCTGCGGGGGTGGCCCGTCTTCACGTGACCGATGCGCTCCACCACATCCATGCCCTGGATCACCTTCCCGAAGACGCAGTAGCCCCAGCCGGCATTGCTTTTCTTGTTCTTGAAATCCAGCTCGGGGTTGTTCACCAGGTTGATGTAGAACTCGGCCGTGGCGCTGTCGGGATAACCCAGGCGGGCCATGGCCACGGTGCCGCGCCGATTCTTCCAGCCCGCCGCGGCCGCACGGTCGGCCTCGTTCGGAATGGGCGCGCCGGTCTGCTTCTTACCGAGGTAGTCCACATAGCCGCCGCCCTGGATGACGAACCCGGGAATGACGCGGTGGAAGATGGTGCCCTTGTACTGGCCCTTCCGGACGTAGTTCAGGAAGTTCTCCACCGTCCGGGGAGCCGCCTCCGGCTCCAGTTCCAGGACGATCACACCCATGTTCGTGGTCAGCTTCACCCGCGGTTTTGGCCCCGCGGCCACCAGCGACGCGACGGACAGGAGGCAGAGCAGGAGACGGCGCATGGGAACCCCCGGGAGCGATCTTAGCGCCACTCGAGCCATCAGACGGCGGGTGCAAGGACAGGGGACATCGCGAGCCGCAGGCGAGTAGGCGGTCCCCCCTCGTTGAGGTCAGACGCGGTGTCCCGGCTCAGCCGGGATACCGCGTGGGGGTGCACGAGGGGGGACATCGCGAGCCGCAGGCGAGCAGGCGGTCCCCCCTCGTTGATATCAATACGCCCCCAGGGCCTTCGCCAGGGCATCGCGCTGCACCCGGAAACCCCGCTCATCACGGGCACTCAGGATCAGCGCCCGGGCGGCATCCAGCTGCCCCAGCTTCAGCAGGGCCTGGGCCCGCATGAGCGCCACCCAGCCGCGCTGGGCGGGATCCTCGGGCTGCGAAGGATAGAGCGCCAGTGCGCCTTTGGCATCGCCGGACTGGAAGCGCAGATCGCCCACCAGAATGGCCAAGGGCTCCCGCGCGGGCCCCTTCTCCGGCGCCCGCGCCAGCCAGCCTTCCGCGTCCTTCAGACGCTGGGCGGGCGTTTCATGCGGGTCCAGAGGGCGCTGGAGGTAGGCCGTCACCAGCCGGATCCGCTCGGCACTGGGGACCAGGCCCGAGAGCGCGATGCGTGCCTGGGGCCAGCGGGCGAGCGCCACCAGGGCCCGGGCGCGGAGCAAGGCCTCCCAGGGGGCACCGCCACGGGCGGGCAACAGCCGCAGCACCGCTTCCGGCTGCCCTTCGGCATCGGCCTTGGCGAGGGCCGCCTGGCGCAGGGCCGCGCGCTCCCGGACCGGCGCCTCCGGCAACAGGGCGGGCAGCGTCAGGAGAAGCCCCTGGGAGGCGAGGAGTTGCACGACACCCAGCCGCTCCTTCGGGTCCAGGGCCCGGAAGGCTCCGGGTTTCAGGCGCCCGATCAAGTCGCCGGCCGCCCCCTTGGCCAGCCGCTCGTCCACCCAATGGCGCCAGGCGGTGAGCCACAGGGCATGGATTTCCGGATCCAGGGCGATGACGGGATCGAGGCCATCCACGAGGGCCAGCGCCTCCCCCCAGTGGCCCTGCGCGACCCGCAGACGGAGCTCCAGCCGTTGCGCCAGCCCCTTGGGCAGCCCATGCCCCCCTTTGCGGATCGCATCCAGGAGGGACTGGGCCGTGGGCAGATCCTTGCCTTCCGGCAGCTTCCCATTGGTGAGCAGATCCGCCAGGGCCAGCCGGGCTTCATCCGCTTCCGTGGTCCGGGGATGGTCCTGGATCAGCTTCCGCAGCGCCCCGGCTGACGCTTCGGCCATGCCGCGCTGGCCGAGCATCCGGGCATAGACGAGTTCCACCCGCGGCAGGAGCGGGCTGGCTGGGAACTGGCGCGCGAAGGACTGCCGCGCCCCATCAGCCTGCGCTTGCTCGCCCGCAGCGCACAGCACCTCGACCGTGGCCGCAAGGCCTCGCTCCGAGGGCTTGGCATCTCCCTGGAGCGGCAGGAGCCCCTTCACGATCGGCAGTCCCTCCAGGGGGCGGCCCTGCTGGACCAGGCTCCAGAGCAGCAGTTCCTGGGCCCGGCGCTTCTGCTCGGAGGGGATGTCCGCGGCCAGGGCGAGGTGGAGGCGCCGCTCGGCATCAGCGAAGCGTTTCTGGTCCACCGCATCCTCGGCCAGGATCACCTGGGCTTCGGCGGTGTAGGGCGACTGGGGCCACAGCTGCTCGAGCTGGCGCAGGGGATAGACGGCCTCCGCAAGGTCGCCCAGGCGATCCGCCAGCATGCCTTCGGCATACAGGACCACCTCCCGTTCCGGAGCCATGCGAGAACGGAAGGAATGAACCCTCAGGCGGACCAGCACCGCGCGGATGAAGGCCGGATCGCGGGCGCTCAGGACGCTTCGGGCCAGCTCAGCCGTCTGGGCGTCCGTCAAGTGGCCCTGGGCGGGAATCGGGGGATCCTGGTACGCCCGGACCGGGGCCGCGACGAGCGCCACGAGCCCCGCCAGGGGCACGGCCCTCCTCACGCCAGCCACCGGCCGAGGAGGGCCCGCTTGGCCTGTTCGAACTCTTCCTCGGTGAGGGATCCCTTGGCCCGGAGGGCCGCCATCCGCTCCAGATCCGCCAGCGGATCCTTCTGGGGGGACAGGCCCGGGGCGGCGATCTGGTTGGCGAGGATCTCCATGCGCCCCAGGGTGGTCTCGAGTCGCTCGGCGCGCTCGGTCAGTTCCTGGACCCGGACGCGGAGTTCATCCCGTTCATGGGTAAGGGCCCGGCGTTCCATCAGGCGGCGCAGGGTGTTCCGGAACTGGTCAATCTGCATCGGTTTGGTCACGAAGTCGAAGGCGCCGAGTTCCATGGCCTCCGTCGCCTCGCGCACGCTGCCGAACCCGGTCAGCACCAGTACCGTGCAGCTGGGATTGGCCTTGAGGGCCGTCTTCAGCACATCCATGCCTGATTTCCCGGGCATCACCAGGTCGGTGATCACCAGGTCGAAGGGAGGCCGCGCCTCCTTGAGGATCTTTTCCGCAGCCTCGCCCGTGGCCGCCGTGGTGACGATGAAACCCTCGCCCTGCAACAGGGTGGAGAGGGTCTCCCGGGGCATGGGATCGTCGTCCACCAGCAGCAGACTGGGGGACGGCATCTGGGGCGGAACGATCGGTCGGGTCAAGGGCACCCCTGCAGACTTAGACCATACTCCTCGGCCTCCGGGGGCGCAGCCTGGAGATCCCGCAGGATCACGCCGCTCCCCGCAAGCGGTAGACGAAGGCCAGCACCTGGGCCACCGCCTGGTACAGCTCCCTCGGAATGGGCTTGTCCACGGCCACGGAGCGGTAGAGGGCGCGCGCCAGCTCGGGCCGCTCCAGGGTGGGGATGCCTGCCTCGCGGGCCCGTTCCCTTATCTTCAGGGCCAGGTGGTCGAGGCCCTTCGCCACGCACACCGGGGCGGAGGTCTTCTCGTCATAGCGCAAGGCCACGGCCACGTGGGTCGGGTTCGTGACCACCACCGTGGCCTTGGGTACCTGGGCCAGCATGCGCTTCCGGGCCGCGGCCATCATGATGGATCTCTGCTGGCGCTTCACCTCAGGGCTTCCCTCGGCATCCTTCGCCTCATCCTTGATCTCCTGCTTGGTCATCCGGATGCCCTTCTCCCAGCTGTGGCGCTGCCAGGCGAAATCCGCCAGCGCCAGGAGGAACATGGTGATCATCACGTTCCGGTAGAGGACGAACAGCGTCTCCTGGAACACGCTGAGCGCCTGGCCGAGGGGGAGCCTGAGCGTACCGAGGAGGAGGGGCACCCGCGAGGCCAGCACGGCGTACGCCACCCAGGCCAGAAGCAGGAACTTGAGGACACTCTTCAGGAGCTCCACGAGCGCCCGGCTGGAGAAGATGCGCTTGAATCCCTTCGCTGGATTGAGTTTCTCGAACTTGAGCTGGAGGGGCTTCGAACTGAGATGGAAGCCCCGCTGGGCGAACCCGCCGGCGAGGGCCACCAGCAGATTCAGCCCCAGGAACGGGAGCACGATCCGCGCGAGAATCCGCATCACGTCCCAGAGGAGATGGACCTGGTTCCCCTCGTCCAGGGCGCCCGGGAGCGCCCGCTCCAGGAAGAACGCCACCTGTTGCGCGAGCAGGGTGATGGTGGCACTGCCCAGACCCAGAAACAGGAAGAGGTTGCCCCAGAGGAGCAGGGAGGCATCGAAATCCACGCTGCGGGGGACGGAACCTTCATCCCTGGCTTTCTGCCGGCGTTTGGGGGTCGCCTTCTCGGTGCGATCGGGTTCGTTCGCCATGGGCTATCCCAGCAGCCGCAAGGCGATCCGGGGCGCCCGTTCGAACAGGGGCACCAGCCAGGGTTCGAGCTGCCGCAGCATGAGCCCCAGGATCATCAGCCCAAGGGCGATTTTCAGCGGAAAGCTCAGCTGCAGCAGCTGGAGCTGCGGCATGAACTTGCCGGAAATGCCGAGCACCAGATCCATGAGGAAAAGCACGGCCAGCACAGGGAAGGCGAGCTGGAAGCCCTTCATCAGCAACTGGCCCAGCAGGACGATGAGGCCCATGGCCTGCAAGGGCACCCCCTGGCCGATGGGCGCCACACGGTAGCTGTCCACCAGGGCCAGGATCATCTCCCGGTGCAGGCCGGTCACGAAGATCAGCACGGAGGCCGCCTGCACCAGGAAGGAGCCGGAGACCGAGGTGTTCTGGGAAGTGGATGGATCAAGGAACTGCACGAACGAGAACCCCATCTGCATATCCATGAGCGCCCCGGCGAAGGCCACCGCCTCGATGATCCAGGCCACCACCGTGCCCAGGATCAACCCGATGGCCAGTTCACCTCCCATCGTGGCCAGCAGGGCGGGAACGCCTGCGGGTATGTCCGCTGGCGCGGGCACCACGGGCACCAGGATGAGGGCTAGCAACGCCGCGAAGGCGGCGCGGAGCTGGACCGGCAGGTTGTCCGCGCCCAGCAGGGGGAGCGCCGCCAGCAGCCCGGTGATCCGCGTCAGGACCAGCACCCAGAGGACCGCGGTGTGCGCCGTGAAGGCCCAGACAGCGGGATTCGACAAGGTGGGCGTCATCAGGGCAGCTGGCGGACGACCGTGTTGAAGTCGGTGAACATGTGGGTGGTGAACTGCACCAGGATGTGGGTCATCCAGGGAAACGCCAGCGCCACGACGATCATCACAGCCAGGATCTTGGGCACGAAGGCGATGGTCTGATCCTGGAGGCTGGTCACCACCTGGAAGATGGAGATGGCCAACCCCACCAGCAGGGACACCAGCAGGGCTGGCGCCGCCACCAGTAGGGCGGTCCGGAGAGCCTCCTTGCCGATCTGGGCGATGATCAGCTCGTTCATGACGCCTCCCGGGCCCGGTCGGTCATCCCGTGTACCCCCTCACCAGCGAGCCCACGATGAGGTACCAGCCGTTCACCAGCACGAAGAGCAGGATCTTGAAGGGCAGCGAGATCACCACGGGCGGCAGCATCATCATGCCCATGCTCAGCAGGATGCTGGCCACCACCATATCCACCACCAGGAAGGGCAGGAAGATCATGAAGCCGATCTCGAAGGCGGTCTTCAGCTCGCTGATCATGAAGGCTGGCAGCAGGCATTCCATGGGCACATCGGCCTTGGTCCTGGGCGCCGGAACCTTGGCGATACCCAGGAAAAGGGCCAGATCCTTCTTCCGGGTGTAGCGCAGCATGAACACTTTTAACGGGGCCGAAGTACGGTCCAGGGCCTGGTCCACCGTGAGCTGGTTGTGCTGGAGGGGCTGGAGGACCGTCGCGTTGATCTCGCGCGCCGTGGGCGCCATGATGAAGAAGGTGAGCACCAGCGACAGGCTGATGAGCACCTGGTTCGAGGGTGTTGACTGGAGGCCGAGCCCCTGTCGCAGGAAGTGCATCACCACCACGATGCGGGTGAAGCTCGTCGCCGTCATGAGAATGGTGGGCGCCAGACTGAGGACCGTCAGGAGCAGCACCGCCTGGAGGCTTGAGCTGAGGGCCGGCCCCGTGGGTGTCTTGCCGAAATCCACGGTCACGGAGGGCAGCGGTGCCGCCTGCTGGGCATGGAGGCTAAGCCCTCCCAGCAGCAGGATGAGCGGAAGCCAGCGAAGAGCCCGGTTCACTTGCCACCTCCGGACTGTTTGAGCATGGCTTCCATTTCCTTCACCGGCACGGGGCGACCCAGATCCCCCTGCTGCGCCAAGGCCTGCTCGAAGCCTCCCGCCCCGTCGGCCTGTTCGAGCCCATCCAGCCGGGCGAGAAGGGCGATGCCCTGGGGCGAAAGGGCGATGAGGAAGCGCTCGCCTTCAGCATCCAGGATGGAGACGAAGCGCCGGTCGCCCAGCGCGAGCGTCTCTTCCACCTTCAGTTTGCCGTGCCCGCTGCCGGGCAGCCGCCCCCGGCCGTATGTCTTCAGCGCCCAGAGACTGAGGCTCACCAGGCCCAGGACCAGCACGAGCGATCCGAAGGTCCGCAGGACCGAAGGCCCCGCGTCTGTCTGCTGACCCTGCGTCAGTTTTCCGTCGTCGCCCCTGAAGGGAGCCTGGAGTTCCTTCTCCGCCTGGCTGGGCGGCAGCGCGGGATCCGGCGCCTTCTGGGCCGACAGCCCCAGCGCAGCCACCATGGCCAAGCCCAACCAGATGCGACGTCCCACGACAGACTCCCGACAGACAGAGTCTTGGGAGCGAGAGGCGTGCCACAACACCCCGTTGCAGAGCCCACCCACGGGGGGTAGGGTGTACCCGCTTCACGCGATGCCCACCTGAAGGAGCTGCCATGCCTGCCTTCCAGCTCACCGTGAACGGCCGCCCGAGATCCGTGGACGCGGATCCTGATACGCCCCTGCTCTGGATCCTGCGGGACAACCTCGGCCTCACCGGCACCAAGTTCGGCTGCGGGGTGGGTCTGTGCGGATCCTGCACGGTTCATCAAGGCGACAAGGCCGTCCGCGCCTGCCAGGTCCCCCTCCGGGAGGCCGCGGGGACGGCCATCGTCACCATCGAGGGACTCGCCCCGCGTGGCCTCCACCCGGTCCAGCGGGCCTGGATCGAGGAGGACGTGGCCCAGTGCGGCTACTGCCAGCCGGGCATGATCATGAGCGCCACCGCGCTTCTAGCGGATCATCCCCACCCCACGGACGCCCAGATTGATGCGGTCATCGGGGAGCACATCTGCCGCTGCGGCTCCTACCCCAGAATCCGCCAAGCCATCCACAGGGCCGCGAAGGGAGGCGCCCGATGACCAGCCGGCGCGATTTCCTCAAGATCGCCGGGAGTGCCGGCGCGGGACTGGTGCTCGGCCTGCGGCTCCAGGGGAAGGCGCGGCCCGGCGCCCCGGCCGAGCCGGTGTTCCACCCCAATGCCTATCTCGCCATCCGCCCGGATGGCAGCGCCCTCCTCACCGTTCCGAAATCCGAAATGGGCCAGGGTGTGCGCACGGCCCTGCCCATGGTGATCGCCGAAGAACTGGATCTCGACTGGTCCCGGGTGGAGCTGCACCAGGCCATGCCCGGCCCGGAGTTCCTGCACCTGGGCACCGGCGGCAGCACCAGCGTGAGCACCACCTGGATGATCCTGCGGAAGGCCGGCGCCGCCGCCCGCGAGATGTTGGTGGCAGCGGCAGCCCAGTCCTGGGGTGTGGCCCCGGACCAGTGCCGCACCGAGAAGGGCACCGTCTTCGGCCCCGGCGGGCGGACCTCCACCTACGGTGAGCTTGCCGAAGCGGCGGCCCGCCAGCCTGTGCCGAAGGCCCCGCGCCTCAAGGCGCCCCAAGCCTTCCGCATTCTCGGCCGCCCCACCCGCCGCCTCGATGGCCCGCGGATCGTGACCGGGAAGCCCCTGTTCGGCCTGGATGTGCGCCGCCCCGGCCAACGCTTCGCGGCGGTGCTTCGCTGCCCGGTCGTGGGGGGAACCCCGAAGGCCTGGGATGCCTCCAAGGCCCTGGCCGTCCCGGGTGTCCATGCGGTGGTGCAGGTGCCCACGGGACTTGCCGTCATCGCGGAGGGCACCTGGCCCGCCCTTCAGGGCCGCGAGGCCCTCGCCGCCACCGTCCGCTGGGACGAAGGGCCGAATGCCGCCTTCAATTCACGGGATCTCGAAAACCAGATGCGCAGCGCCCTCCAGGGCCCCGCCGATCCTGCCCGGAAAGCTGGGGCCGCGGCTCCCGCCCTGGCCGCCGCGGCACGGGTGCTGGAGGCCGAGTACGCCTTCCCGTTCCAATCCCACACCCCGATGGAACCCATGAATGCGACGGCCGAGGTCCGCTCCGATGGCGCGACCCTCTGGACGGGCACCCAGAATCCCAACACGGCGCAGGTGCGGGCCGCCGCTGCCGTCGGCCTGAAACCGGAGCGGATGGCCGTGAACGTCACCCTCCTGGGCGGCGGCTTCGGTCGGCGCTCGGGCACCGATTTCAGCACGGAAGCCATCCAGGTGGCCAAGGCCGCGGGCCCCGGCCCCATCCAGGTGGTCTGGGACCGCAGCGATGACATCCGCCACGACCAGTTCCATCCGGCGACCCTGCACCACCTCAAGGCCGGCCTGGATGGCCACGGACGGATCGCCGCCTGGTCCCACCACATCGCGGGTGGCGCGGTGCTGCGCTCCTGGCTGGAGGGGCAGAAGTCCCCTGGCCAGGCCGAGACCGAAGCCAACGGCGCCTGGGACATCCCCTACGACATCCCGGCCCTCGACATCGCCTTCGCCGAGGTGCAGGTCCCGGTGCCCCTGGGCTGGTGGCGGGCCATCGAGATCGTGCCCAATGTCTTCGCCCGGGAATGTTTCCTGGATGAGGTGGCCCACGCCACGGGAAAGGATCCCCTCGCCCTGCGCCTGGAACTGCTCGGACGGCGGGGTCGCGTGAAGCTGGGGGGCGAGGACGTGGACATCGCCCGCCTGCGCCGGGTGCTCGAACTGGCGGCGGACAAGGCTGGCTGGGGCCGCAAGCTTCCGGCGGGCCACGGCCTGGGACTCGCCTGCCACGCCTACGACCGGCGCACCTACATGGCCGAGGTCGCCGAGGTCTCCGTCAAGAAGGGCCAACTCCAGGTCCACAAGGTCGTGGCGGCTGTGGACTGCGGGATCGTCCTGAATCCCGAGGGTCTCGCGGGCCAGGTGGAAGGCGGCGTCGCCTGGGGCGTCTCTGCCCTGTTCTCCCAGATCACCTTCGAGAAGGGCCGCACCGTGCAGGAGAACTTCGACACCTTCCCGGTGCTGCGGAGCCCTGACATGCCCCGGGTCGAGGTCCACACCGTCGCCAGCCTGGAGGCGCCCTCCGGCATGGGCGAACCCCCGGTGCCCGTGTGTCTCCCGGCCGTGCTGAATGCGGTGTTCGCCGCCACCGGGAAGCGCCTCCGGCGGCTGCCCATCCTGCCCGCAGACCTCGCCTGACCATGACCAAGGAACTCCAGGACATCCTCGGGATCGTCCGCCGCGGCCCCGGGCCCTTTGTCCTGGCCACCCTCCTGGCCACGGAGGGCTCCAGCTACCGCAGGCCCGGCGCACGGCTGCTCCTGGGGCGCGAGGGGCCCCTGCGCGGCTCGCTCAGCGGAGGCTGCCTGGAAGGCGATCTCCAGGCCCGGGCGCGGGAGGTCCTGGCCGAGGGGCGTCCACGCCGCCTCCGCTACGATCTGCGGGGCGACCTGGATCTGGTCTGGGGCAGCGGCAGCGGCTGCGAAGGGGTGCTGGACATCCTCCTGGAGCCGCTCACCGGCTTCCCGGACTGGATGCGGTGGATCGAGGAGGCCTGGACGGCCCGGAAAGACCTGCGGATTCAGACCGACTTGTCCCAGGAACACCTGGGGGTGCGCAGCCTCCCCGGACCCGCAGACGCGCCGAGCCCACGGGAGGCCTGCGTCGAGGATGTCCCGGCTCCCGTCGCCCTGTGGATCGTGGGCGCCGGAGAGGACAGCAAGCCCCTGGTGCGCATGGCCAAAGCGTTGGGCTGGAGCGTGGGTCTGCTGGACCATCGCCCGGCCTTCGCCTGCCCGGAACGCTTCCCCGAGGCCGATGCCGTCCGGTCCGGCCACCCAGCCACGCTGCTGCCCTCGCTGCCCCTGGATGCCCGCAGCGCGGTGGTGCTGATGACGCACCACTACGCCAAGGATCTGGAAGCGCTGCGCCTGCTGCTGCCCTCGGCGGCCGGCTACCTCGGGCTCATGGGCAGCCGCCGCCGCAGCGCGAAGCTGCTGGCGGAACTGGCCGCGGAAGGGCTGCGCGCCGATGCGCGCCTCCATGCGCCCGTGGGCCTGGATCTGGGCGCCACCGATCCGGAGGGCATCGCCCTGGCCATCCTGGCGGAGATTCAGGCCGACCTGGCGGGACGACGGGCGACGCCTCTCCGGGAGTTGGCCCAGCCTCTGTTGACCCCATGACGACGGCGGCCGTCATTCTTGCCGCCGGAGCGGGCCGCCGCATGGGCGGCCCCAAGGCGCTGCTGCCCCTGGCGGGGGAAACCCTGCTGCAGCGCGCCTCCCGCCAGGCCCTGGACGCAGGTTGCTGTCCCGTGCTGGCCGTCGTGGGCGACTGGGATCCAGGACTGGGTGGCCTGGCGGTTCACGCCGTACCGAACCCCGACGCGGCCGAGGGCGTGGCGAGTTCCATCCGCGCCGGGGTGCTGGCCCTGCCCACCGGCACCGAGGCGGTCCTCCTGCTCACCGTGGACCAGCCAGCGGTGGATGCAGCCCTGCTGCGCCGGCTGCTGGAGCTGTTCGGCCATGATCCAGAGCGGCCCGCAGGCTGCGCCTACGCCAATACCCTGGGCATTCCAGCCATCTTCCCCAGCCGTCTGTTCCAGGATCTGTGCGCCCTGCAGGGCGACCGGGGTGCCAAGGCCATCCTCCTCCGCGAACAGGCCGTCGCCCTGCCCTTCCCGGAGGGCGTCCTGGATCTCGACCGCCCCGAGGATCTCCTCAGACGTGGTGTCCCGGCTTAGCCGGGAACCCACGTGGGGGTGTAGGAGGGGGGACATCGCGAGTCGAAGGCGAGCAGGCGGTCCCCCCTCGTGCATGTCAGGCGGTGAGGGCCGCCTTCTTCTGCACATGGTCGTAGCGCTTCCGGGCCTGTTCCAGTTCGCCCAGATGCCCTTCGGCCCAGGCACAGAGGGCGCCCATGGGCTCGATGAGGGTGTGGCCGAGAACCGTCAGCTCGTACTCGGTGCGGGGGGGAACTTCGGGGTAGACGTGGCGATGCACCAGGCCATCCCGTTCCAGTTTGCGCAGGGTCTGGGTGAGCATCTTCTGGCTGATGCCGCCGATCTGCCGGTGCAGGTCGCCATAGCGCTGGCGCCCCCGGGCCAGGAGGTAGATCACCAGAGTGGTCCACTTGTCCGCGATGAGATCCAGCACCTGGCGGGTGGGGCACTGGGCGCTGAGCACATTGGGATGCAGGGAGCAGGCCTTGCGAACCATGGGGTGCCTACCTTCCAAAATGGTGCCTACTTTCTTTTCGTTCGTAGGCATCCAACCATTGTGCCACAGGCTGCGAGTACGCAAGCTCCTGGAGGAGAGTTGACATGGCGAAGATCACCATCGTGTTCCACAGCGGCTTTGGCCATACCAAGGTGATGGCAGAGCGGGTCAAGACCGGGGCGGAGCGGGTCGCCGGCACGGAGGTGCGCCTGGTTCCCGTGGAGGAGGTCGAAGGTCGCTGGGCCGAACTGGAGGCCTCCGACGCCATCATCTTCGGAAGCCCCACCTACATGGGCAACGTGAGTGGCCCCTTCAAGATGTTCATGGATGCGAGTTCCAAGGCCTGGCTGGAGCGGAAGTGGATGGATAAACTCGCCGCCGGCTTCACCATCAGCGGCAGCCCCAGCGGTGACAAGCTGAACACCCTCCAGGGCCTCATGATCTTCGCCATGCAGCACGGCATGGTGTGGGTCGGGAATGCCGAGATGCCCTACAACGAGCAGGGCATCAACCGCCTCGGCAGCTTCTCCGGTGTCATGGCCCAGGCGGGCCAGGTGGCGCCGGAGGTGGAACCCAACGAGGCCGACCGCCTGAGTGCCGAAGCCCTGGGACAGCGGGTGGCCGTCTCCACCCGCCGGTGGATCACGGGCGCCTGAGGCCGATTTCACCGTCCATGACAGGAATGCGACCCGCCGCGGCTAACCTGGGAATCTGTTCTGTTCCGGAGGCTCCATCCATGTCTGACCTCGTCCGTTCCCTTTCCGATGCCACGTTCGCGGAAGCCGTGGCCACAGGCGTGTCCCTCGTGGATTTCTGGGCCCCCTGGTGCGCTCCCTGCCGCGAAGTCTCCCCGCGTGTGGACCAGGCTGCAGAGGCCTTCAAGGGCCAAGTGGCCTTCTACCGTGTGAACGTGGACGACAACCCCAAGACATCCGAAGCCTACGACATCCTGAGCATGCCCACCCTGCTGCTCCTGAAGAACGGCAAGCCCCTGGACAAGGTGATCGGCGCGCTGTCCCGTACGGAGCTCGATACCTTCCTCCAGCAGGCCCTCTGACCCCCACCCCCTTCGACGAGGCCACACCGTGAATCCCCTCGCAACTCCTGCGCTTCTCGACGCCCTGCACTGGCGCTACGCCACCAAGCTGTTCGATCCCGCCCGCCGGATCCCCGCCGACCAGTGGACGGCCCTGGAGCAGTCCCTGGTACTGACCCCCTCCAGCTATGGCCTTCAGCCATGGAAGTTCATCGTCGTCACCGATCCGGCCTTGAAGGCCAAGCTGCGCCCCGTTTCCTGGAACCAGTCCCAGATCGAGGATTGCAGCCATCTCGTCGTGTTCCTGGCCAAGGAGGACATCACCGAGGGCGATCTGGATCGCTTCATCGCCCGCACTGCCGAGGTGCGCGGGGTGCCTCCCGAAAGCCTGGCCGGCTACCGGGGCTACATGCTGGGTGACCTGGTGAAGGGCCCCCGCCACGCGGTCATCGCCGAATGGGCGGCCCGCCAGGTATACATCGCCCTGGGCCAATTCATGGCCTGCGCCGCGCTGCTGGGCATTGACACCTGTCCCATGGAAGGCCTCGAACCCGCCAAGTACGACGAAATCCTGGGCCTGAAGGGCAGCGGCTATCGGACCCTGGCCGCCTGCCCCGCGGGCTACCGCTCCCCGGAGGACAAGTACGCCCGTCTGCCGAAGGTCCGGTACGAGATGGACGATGTGATCGAACAGCGCTGACGTTCCTTCCGGCCCGTGGGAAACTGGGGGGCTTCACGGGAGCCTCCCATGACCACGACCACCGACGCCCCTGTCATCACCGCCCCCCGCGGCACGCATCTGCACTGCAAGGGCTGGGTGCAGGAAGCGGCGCTGCGGATGCTCATGAACAACCTCGATCCCGAGGTGGCCGAGCGGCCGGAGGATCTGGTGGTGTACGGCGGCCTGGGCAAGGCTGCGCGGAACTGGGATTGCTTCCACGCCATCGTGAAGGAACTCAAGCACCTGAACGAGGATGAGACCCTGCTCATCCAGAGCGGCAAGGCCGTGGGCGTGGTGAAGACCCATCCCGAGGCCCCCCGCGTCCTCATCGCCAATTCCAACCTGGTGCCGAAGTGGGCCACCTGGGAGCATTTCCGGGAGCTCGACCAGAAGGGCCTGATGATGTACGGCCAGATGACCGCCGGCAGCTGGATCTACATTGGCAGCCAGGGGATTGTCCAAGGCACCTACGAAACCTTCGCGGAAGCCGCCCGCCAGCACTTCCACGGCACCCTCGCCGGCACCTGGACCCTCACCGCCGGGCTCGGGGGCATGGGCGGCGCCCAGCCCCTGGCCGTCACCATGAACGGGGGCGTGGCCCTGTGCGTGGAAGTGGACCGCACCCGGATCGAGAAACGCCTCCAGACCCGCTACCTGGACGAGTGGACGGACAACCTGGATACGGCCCTGGCCCTGGTCCAGCAGTACGTGGATGCGAAGGAGCCCCGCAGCATCGGCCTGCTGGGCAATGCCGCCGAGGTGCTGCCCGAGATCCTGAAGCGCGGCATGCAGCCCCACCTCGTCACGGACCAGACCAGCGCCCACGACGAGTACAACGGGTACATCCCGGCCGGCCTCTCCCTGGGCGAGGCTGCGACGCTCCGCGAGGCGCAGCCCCACGTCTACGTCGAACGGGCCCTCGCCTCCATGCGCACCCACGTGGAAGCCATGATCGCGTTCCAGCGCCGGGGCGCCGTCACCTTCGACTACGGCAACAACATCCGCGCCCAGGCCCAGCGTGCAGGCCTGGAAAACGCCTTCGCGTTCCCGGGCTTCGTGCCCGCCTTCATCCGCCCGCTCTTCTGCAAGGGCATCGGCCCCTTCCGCTGGGCCGCCCTCAGCGGTGACCCCGAAGACATCGCCGTCACCGACGCCGCCATGATGGAGCTGTTCCCCGAGAACGAGGGCATGATCCGCTGGATCAAGGCCGCGCAGGAGAAGATCGCCTTCCAGGGCCTGCCCGCGCGCATCTGCTGGATCGGCGCCGGCGAACGCCACCTGGCGGGGCTGAAATTCAACGAGCTGGTCCGCACCGGCAAGGTCAAGGCCCCCATCGTCATCGGCCGCGACCACCTCGATAGCGGCTCCGTGGCCAGCCCCAACCGGGAGACCGAGGGCATGAAGGACGGCTCGGACGCCGTGTCCGACTGGGCCTTCCTCAACGCCATGACCAGCGTGGCGGGCGGAGCCTCCTGGGTGAGCATCCACCACGGCGGCGGCGTGGGCATGGGCTACAGCCAGCACGCCGGCGTGGTCATCGTGGCCGACGGCACCGAGCGCGCCGACCGCTGCCTGGCCCGGGTGCTCTGGAACGACCCCGCCCTGGGCGTCTTCCGCCATGCTGATGCGGGCTACGATGAGGCCCGCGAACACGCGGAGACGATCGGGCTGCACATCCCCATGCCCGGCAGGGACTGACCCCTACCCATCCAGGCCCCCCTGCATCAGCGCCGGACAGCCCCGCCCGCCCGGACGGAGGCTGGTCCAGGCGACCTTGCCCCAAGAGGGCTTCTCCACCCCACCCCGCGAAGGATCCTGCTTGACCCACGCCCACCTGTCCCTGTTCCAGATCCTTCTCCTGGCCCTCGTCCAGGGGGCCGCGGAGCTCCTCCCGGTCTCCAGTTCCGCGCATGTCATCGTGGCGGAGAAGCTGCTGCGGATTGACCCGACGACTCCGGAGGCCACCTTCCTGCTGGTGGTGCTCCACACCGGGACCATGCTGGCGGTCGCCCTCTACTTCTGGAAGGCGTGGAAACGCGCCTTCTTCGGCACCCGCGAGACGGCCTGGCAGTACGGGAAGCGCCTCGTGTTCGCGACCTTCCTCACCGGGATCGTCGGGCTGGGCCTGAAGTTCGTGATCGAGAAAATCTGGCTGCGCGCCATTCCCCATGCCCAGATCGAAATGATCTTCGGCAACCTCCCGCTCATGTCCACATCCCTCGCGGTCGGCGGTCTGCTTATCCTGTTCGCGGGCCTCCACAAACCTGCAACCGCGGAGGAGCACCCGGTCGGCATGGCGGATGCGGCCTGGATCGGCCTCGTGCAGGGCCTCTGTCTGCCCTTCCGCGGCTTCTCGCGCTCAGGTGCGACCATTTCCACCGGACTGATCCGGGATGTGGCGCGTCCGAGCGCGGAGGAGTTCAGTTTCGCCCTGGCCCTCCTCCTCACCCCGCCCGTGCTCTACCGGGAACTCCACCGGGCCGCAGCGGTGCATGCCTTCGCCGGCGCCTCGGCCCTGGCGTACAGGAGCCTGCTCGGGCTGCTCTTCAGCTTCCTGGCGGGCCTGCTGGCCCTGAAGTGGCTCTCCCGGTGGCTCGAATCTGGCCGGTGGTACTACTTCGGAATCTACTGCCTCGTGGCCTCGGCCGTGGTCCTGGGGGTCCACCTGGGCGGCCTCTGATGGGCCAGGAGCAGCCGGCCGCGGTCCCGCAGGCGCGACGGATGCATACCTCAATTCCTGCGGTATGCTGGCCAATCCGCTTTGAGGTGCCCATTCCTGTCCGTCCGCGCCTGCTCTCCGCGCTCCTGTTCGCCACAGCGATCCTGGCCGCCTCCCCGAGAGGCAAGGCACCAGCCCAGGCCAAGGCGCCGCAGGGCCCGCGCGTGGACGCGGCGCGCCTGGTCGCCCTGAAGGCCCGTAGCATCGGTCCCGCCGTCATGGGCGGCCGGGTCTCCGATATCGCCGTGGATCCCGCCGCGCCCGATACCTTCTACATCGGCCTCGCCACCGGCGGCGTCTGGAAGACCGTGAACGCCGGGGCCACGTTCTCGCCGATCTTCGACAAAGAGCCCCTGCTCTCCATCGGCGCCGTGGCCGTGGCCCCCTCGGATCCCAAGGTGCTCTGGGTGGGCACCGGGGAAGCCAACGACCGCAACAGCTCCGGCTGGGGCCATGGCGTCTACCGCTCCACGGACGGCGGCGCCACCTGGACGCACGCGGGCCTGGCCTGGAGCCGCGCCATCCCCCGCATCGTGGTGTCTCCGAAGGATCCGGCCACGGCCTACGTGGCGGTGATGGGCGATCTCTGGAATCCCGGTGGCGAGCGGGGCCTCTTCAAGACCACGGATGGCGGGAAGACCTGGAAGGCCGTGCTGAAAGCTCCGGAGGGCCTGGAGACCCGCGTCGGCTGCGGCGATGTGGCGATGGATCCCGCCAACCCAGATCGCCTGTACGCGGCGCTCTACGCCCGCCGCCGCACGCCCTGGTCCTTCACCTACGGCCCCGCGGCCTCCGAGGGCAAGGATGTGGGCGGCATCTACCGCAGCGCCGATGGGGGTGCCACTTGGCAGAAGCTCACCCAGGGCCTGCCCACCCTCACCGGCCGCATCGGGCTGGCGGTCTCGCCCGCTGATCCGAAGCTGGTCATGGCCGTGGTGCAGAGCGATGCGGGCGGCACCACGGACATTGACCAGGTGCTCAGCAAGGCCGGCGGCGTCTTCCGCTCCGAGGATGGCGGTGATACCTGGACCCGCGTGAGCGCCCTGGACCCCCGCCCCTTCTATTTCAGCCAGATCCGCGTGGACCCCGTGAACCCCCGCCGCGTCTATGTCCTCGGCTACATGCTGGACGTCTCGGACGATGGCGGGCGCAGCTTCCGCGAGGATCTCTTCAAACACGTCCACCCGGACTGCCACGCCCTGGCCTTCCCCAAGGCGGATCCACCGAAGCCCGAGCCGGCCAAGGCGGGCGAGCCGGCCCAGGCGCCGGTCACGGCCCGCCTGCTGCTGGGCACCGATGGCGGGACCTACCAGAGCTACCAGGGCGGACACACGTGGCTCCACCTGGACCGGATCCCCTCGGGCCAGTTCTACCGGATCTCCCTGGACGACAGCACCCCGTACCGCATCGCCGGAGGCCTCCAGGACAACGAGAACTGGGTGGGCCCCAGCGCCACCGATACGAAAAGCGGCATCCGCAATTGCGATTGGACCGCCCTTGGCGGAGGCGACGGATTCTCCTGCGTGTTCGACCCCCAGGACCACGATCTGATCTACGCCGAGAGCCAGAGCGGTACCCTCTACCGGCTCAACCTCCGCACAGGCGAATTCAAGTCCCTCCAGCCTGTCCCGGCGGAAGGCCAGCCTGGATTCCGGTTCAACTGGGATGCCCCCCTCATCGGCAGCGTCCACGAGAAGGGCGTGCTCTACCTCGGCGGCAACCGCGTCTTCCGCCTCACCGACCACGGTGAGCATTTCACCCTCATCAGCCCTGATCTCTCCACCCAGGATCCGGCGAAAATCATGACCACCGGTAGCGGCGCGGAGACCTACGGCGTGGTCTTCACCCTGGCCGAATCCCCCGTGAAGGCCGGCCTTCTCTGGGCCGGAACCGACGACGGGAAACTCTGGAAGACCGAGGACGAAGGCGCCCACTGGACGGACCTCACCGCCCATGTGCCGGCGCCGGCCCGGGGCCAGTGGATCAGCCGGGTGACGCCGGGTGCGCAGGATCCACGGGTGGCCTACCTGGCCGTGGATGCCTACCGGACCGGGCTCTACGCGCCGCTGGTCTACCGCACCAGCGATGGAGGGCTCACCTGGCAGAGCCTCGCCGCCAACCTGCCCGCCGACGTGCCGGTGAAGGTGGTGCGGGAGGATCCCGCCCAGCCGGACCTGCTCTTCGCCGGCACCGATGCGGGCCTCTATGCCAGCCTCGACCGGGGCGCCTCCTGGGTGAAGTTCGGCGGCCTGCCTCCGGTGGAAGTGGATGACCTGCAGATCCAGCCCCGGGAGCACGATCTCGTCATCGCCACCCACGGCCGGAGCCTCTACGTCCTGGATGACATCTCCGCGCTCGAGCACCTCACCCCCGATGCCGCCGCCAAGCCCGCCGACTTGTTCCCCGTGCGGCCCGCGCATGGCGCCTACCCCCTGCCCGGCTGGGTGGATTCCGCCGGGGAGGGCAAGTACCGCGGCGCCAATCCCCCCGAAGGCGCGATCCTCACCTATTGGATCCGCGACTTCAGCGATGAATCGCCCACCCTTGCCATCACCAATGCGGAAGGCCAGCCGGTGGCCTCCTTCGACCTGCCCCGCACCCCGGGCCTGGGGCGGGTGGTGTGGAACCTCCGGCCCTCCCCCAAGCTCCTCACGCCCTATGGGGGGCTGGGCCCCCGCAAATTCGTGCCCTCCGGAACCTACACGGCGACCCTCTCGCTGGGCGCCGTCAAGGCCAAGCAGACGATCCAGGTCACCATCGCGCCGGGCATCGAGACCCGCTGAAAGGCCCCATGTCCCGCCCCTGCCCCTGCACCTCCGGCAAGACCTACGACCGCTGCTGCGGCCCTTTCCTCGAGGGCACCCAGTCTCCGGCCACGGCGGAGCAGCTCATGCGCTCCCGCTTCAGCGCCTACGCCCTCGGGAAGGTGGACTACCTGATCACCACCCGATG
>JAKAMQ010000012.1 GCA_021812805.1 Acidobacteriota bacterium | reverse complement strand
CCTGCGCGCTCTGGAACTGGATCCGGGGGAGTACAGCGCCTACCTGGGCCTCTCCGAAGTGTACCGTTTCACCAATCGCCGGGAGGACCAGATGGGCATGGTCCAGCAGGCCATGGCTCTGGCGCCCGAGGATGCCGATGTGTGGAACGCCAAGGGCGTGGCCCTCGAAGTAACCGAGCGATGGACGGAGGCCACCGAGGCCTACGAGAAGGCTCTGGCGCTGGATCCCCAGCATCGCAAGGCAGCCAACAACCTCGGCTTCGTGCTGGAGAAGCGCATGAAGCATGGCGAACCGGCCCTCCATGGCCGGGCCGTGGAAGCCTGGAAACAGCGCCTGCTGCTCTGCCGGGATGAGGGCCAGAGCATGAAGATGGCCACGGAGCATTTGACTCAGCTCGGAGTGGACGAGCAGGTACTGCGCGGCTGGCTCCGGAGCGAGCCGCTCGTGACCGGTCCCGAAGCCTGAGGCTCCTTCCGAATGGCGGCGGCCGAGCCGCCCTATGGACCTTTGCCTCCGAAGTCCAGTTGTCACAAGGGGGTCACGCCCCTGTTACAGAAACCTGTGGAAAAGCCTGTGGATTTGTTCCTTCTGGAGGAGCTAAATCCAGTGCCACTAAGTGTTTCCAGGATACCTGTCGGTTCCTGCAATCTATCGTAAAGATACTATTTTAAGATAATTACATATACAACGTGCAAGTAGTTTAAACGACTCATGAGCTTCGAAGTTTTCCACAGGTTCCGCTTTCTTTCGCTTGACATCATGGAAGCCCTTGGAGGCCGGGCCGGGAAAGGCGAAAAGGGGTTGCCCCATGCATCGCATCACACCAGTTCCTCGGCCTCTTTCAGCTGGACACTGACCAGCCGGGAGCATCCCGGTTCCTCCATGGTCACGCCGTACAGGGTGTCCGCCGCCACCATGGTGCGCTTCTGGTGGGTGATGACGATGAACTGGGTATCGGCCTTCATCTTCTGGACCAGGCTGGCGAATCGGCCCACGTTGGCCTCGTCGAGAGGGGCGTCCACCTCGTCCAGCACGCAGAAGGGGCTGGGCTTGAAGTGGAAAATGGCGAACAGGAGCGCGATGGCCACGAGGGCCCGCTCCCCGCCGCTCAGCAGGGTGAGGGATTTCGGGCTCTTCCCGGGGGGCTGGGCCGTGATCTCGATGCCGCATTCCAGAAGCTGCTTCGGATCCTCCAGGCTCAGGTGGGCGCTCCCGCCCCCGAACACATCGCGGAAGACATCCTGGAACCGGGTGTTCACGAAATCGAAGGCCTCGCGGAACCGCTCCTCGCTGGTGGTGTTGATCTCCTGGATGGTGGCTTCGAGGTTGGCAATGGCGGAGGTCACATCCGCCCGCTGCTCGTTCATGAAGGCCAGGCGCCCCTCGGCCTCTTCCAGTTCCTGGATGGCCAGGGGGTTGACCCCCCCCAATTCCAGGCGGCGCCCCTGGAGATCATTGAAATGGGTCTGGTGGACGATCTCGCCCTCGGCCCAGGCGTCCCGTTCCTCCTCTGAAATCCCGCCCAGGAAGGCTGGAATATCCAGGCCCAAGGCCAGTTCCACTTCCTTGGCGAGGGCCTCCTGGCTGCCCTGGACCTGGGCACCGTGGAGCAGCGCTTCCTGGTGCTGGGCCCGGGCGTTCACCAGGGCTTCCTGGAGTTCACGCGCGGCGCGTTCCTGCACCCGGAGCGTCTCCTGCTCCAGTTCAAGTCTCGGCTGAGCCTCCCTCATTTCGGCCTGGATCGCCTCCCGCTCGCCCAGGAGCGTCTGGCTTTCGGCCTCCAGTTCCTCCAGCCGGTGGATGCAGCTTCCCGCCCGTTCCATCAGGGCTTGGTGCTCGGTCGCCTGGCGCTGGCGTTCAGCCTCCAGATCAAAGCGCCCACGCTGGGCCAGCTGCAGATGGCGCTCATGGCCATCCCGCTCCCCCCAGGCCGCATCCCGGGACCGCGCGGCCTCCATCCGGAGCTCCCGGGCCTGATCCAGCCGCCCGCGGGCCTCCTGGACCCGCGCTTCCGCGGACTGGATGCCGGCCTCCAGCTCCGCATCCACCGTCTCGTCCGGATGCTGGTCCAGATCCCGCAGCAGGCTCCCGAGCCGCTTGATGTCATCCTCGATCTGGGTCCAGAGGGCGTCAGCCCGCTCGCTCGCGACGCGGATCTCCTGGAGCTGGGCCTCCAGGGAAGCCTGTTGGCCCCGCAGGGACTCCGTCCGGGTGCGCGTCCCGCGCAGATCCTCCTCGATCTCCCGGAGGCGTTCCCGCGCCTCGCGCACCTCGTCCCCGCTCCGCGCACGGCTGCTTTCCAGCTCCTCCAGACGATCCAGGAGAGCTTCGCGGGTGGCCTTGGCCTCCTCCAGTTCCGCCCGCAGCTTCAGGGGAGAAGCGGCCGGCGCGGACACCCCCAGTTGCACGGGTCCGTACGGCAGGCGGACGAAGGCGGGCGAGACGAACGCCAGGCTGGGATGGGCCTGGGCAAGGGCAGGCAGGTCCGCATCCGCGCAATGGAAGGCCCGGTCCAGAAGATCGCCCAGGGGCCGGTCGGAGCCGGTCCAGCGCAGATGATCGCGCAGGGGCTCGCACCCCGCGGGAACCTCTGGCGGCGCCTCCGTCCCGTTCCAGGCTAGGAGCAGGTGGCCCGGCGCGGCGGCCACACGGCCGAGAAGATCCTCGTCGGCCGCCAGGGCGGTGAGCCAGGAACCCAGGAGCCGCTCCACATCGCTCCGGACGATCTCATCCACTCCCAGCAGATCCAGGAAGGGGCGCGCGCGCAGGCCCTCCTGGCGAAGCCAGGCGAGTCCCTGTTGCAGGCCGGCCTCGCCGGAACCGCGGGCCACCAGATCAGCGATCTGCCGAAGGCGCCGTTCCGCCGCATCCAGTTCGGCTTCGGCGCGGTGATGATCCTGGTCCAGGGCCCGCTGGGCCTCCTCCAGGGCCTCGGTCCGCCGGCGCTGTACGTGCGCGGCCTCCTCGCCCTGCTCCTGCTGTTCGAGCAGTCCCTCCAGGGTCCGGGCCACGCGGATGGCCTCCTCCTGAAGTCCTTCCAGGCGCGGAGCCCGCGTGGCTTCCTCGTGGTTCAGGGCATCCAGCCGCCCCTCGAGCTGGGCGATCTGGCTCTGGAAGGCCAGGCGCTGCTTCTGGCGGGCCTGGGCCTCCTTCTGGGTTTCGGCCTTGCGCTCCCGAAGGGCGTGGAGTCCGCTCTCCTCATGCCGCAGCGCGCCCTGGGCCACCGCCACGGCTTCCTCCGCCCGGGCCAGTTCCCCCTCGCGTTCGGCCAGCCGCTCCGACGCGGCCGACAGGTGGGCTTCCAGGGACTCGAAGGCCTCGCCGGATTCGGCCAGCCTGGCTTCCAGCTCCTGAAGGCGGAGGGCCACCCGGGCGTGCTGGTCCTGGGCTTCCCGGTGCCGATCCCCCTGGAAGCCGCGTTCCTGATCCACCAGCTGCAGCCGCTGGTCGAGGCCGAGCAGGGCACTGGCCCGACGGGACTGGGCCTGCTGCTGCTCATCCACGGACAGGCGGGAGGCCTCGACCTCTGATCCCTTCTCGGAGACCTGGGCCGTGAGTTCAGCCACCCGGCGCTCCGCCGCATCGAGCAGATCGAGGATGCGGGCCTTGGCGGCCTCCATCTCCACCGCCTTGCCTGCCAGCAGGATCCGCTGGGTGGCCTTGATCTGGGCATCCAGTTCCTGCGCCTTCCGGGCGCGGGACGCCTGCCGGCGGAGGGCGTCCATCTGTTTGCTCAACTCGAACAGGATGTCATCGAGGCGCTGCAGGTTGGCCCGGGTGTCATCCAGGCGCTTCTCGGCATCCGCGCGACGCAGCTTGTAGCGCGTGATACCGGCTGCTTCCTCGATCAGGATCCGCCGGTCCTTGGGCTTGGTGCTCAGGATGAGATCAATCTGGCCCTGCTGGATGAAGCTGTAGGCCCGCGTGCCCATGCCCGTGTCCAGCAGGAGATCCTGCACGTCCTTGAGCCGGGCTTCCCGGCCGTTGATGCGGTACTCACTGCCCGCATCCCGGTAGAGCCGCCGGGCGATGACCACTTCGCGCGTGGCGCCGGGCAGGGCCAGATCGGGCATTTCGACGACGAGCTTGACCTCCGCGAGCCCCATGGAACGCCGCTGGGCCGTGCCCGCGAAGATGACGTCGGCCATCTCCGCACCGCGGAGCATGGAGGGACGCTGTTCTCCGAGCACCCAGGCCAGGCTGTCGGAGATGTTCGACTTCCCGCAGCCGTTGGGGCCGACGACGGCGGTCATGCCCCCGGGAAAGCTCAGTTTCTGGGGCTCGGCGAACGACTTGAAGCCGTGGAGTTCGAGGGAGATCAGACGCACGCAGCAGGCGCTCCGGAAAAGGTCACAGAAACATCACCGTTCATCATTCCATACTGCGCGCAGCTCAGCTCTTGGGGATCCGCGCCAGGCCCGCTAGACTCGATTTCTCCCCCTGGCCTGCGAGGAGTTCCCGTGCAGCGTTCTCAAGCAATCCGGCCCCACGCCGGCTCCGCCCAGCCGGAGCTGCGTCCGTGAGACTGCCCTTCCTGAAGCCCCAGGCCGCGGCGCTCCTGTGGATCGAGCAGCACCGCATCCTGGCGGGCAGCCATGAGCGCCCCCTCGCCGGCCTGCCCACCGGGGATGAACTTGCGCAGGCCCTGTCGGCCCTGCCGGTGGGCCCCACCCGCTGGGTGGTGGATGACCTCTGGATGCCCACCATCCAGTTGCGCGACCTGGGCGAGCTGCCCCGGGGCGCCGAGGCGCAGGAGGCCTTCTTCCGGTGGCGCTACGCCCAGACCCTCGCCCTCGATGCCCCCCACGCGGTCCAGGCCTTGGCGATCGAACCCGGCGTGTGGCTGGCCACAGGCATCTCCGAAGCCCTTCGCGAATCCTGGCTCCCCCTCGCCCAGCGGCTGGACCGTCCCGTCCGCACGCTGGTGCCCCGGTGGCTGCAGCTCTACAACCAGTTGGCCCCCTTCCAGGAGCTGCCGGGCATGCTACTGTCCCTGGCCCCCGAAGGGAAAGCTGGCTACACCGGCACCCTGGTGGCCTGGGGCCGCACGCTGACGCTGCTCCGCCAATGGCAGGAGCCCCTCTCGCCCGAAGGCTGGAATGAGGACCGGATCGCCCCCAGCGTGGCCTTCCTCCAGCGGGAGGCCCGGACCCCCCAGAATCTCCTGGTCTGGGGCGCCGAGGAATGGCCTGAACAGGGGCTTCCGATCCAGCACCTGGATTCCGGGATCGCACTCGCGGAGAGCCGCTGATGGCCGTCCCTGTCCTCAACCTCAACCTGGCACCCCAGCCCAGCCTCTGGCGCCAGCAGCACGTCCTCCTCGGCTGGTCCGCCCTGGTGCTGGGCAGCCTTTCCCTGGCCACCACGCTCGGCATCACCTGGCACGCCTACCACCAGGCAGGGCGGGCCGGTCGGGACGCGGTCTCGCTGACGGAAGAGACCCGGCAGGCCTCCCGTCAAGGCCGGGATCTGCAGATCACCCTCCAGGCCATTGACGCGACCAAAGAACAGGCCCGCTGGAAGCTGGCGGAGCACATCCTCCTGGAACGCAGCCTGCCCTGGTCCCGCCTGATGGCCGAACTGGAGCGCTGCATGGTCCCCGACATGCGGCTCCGGAGTGTCCAGCGCGTCCGCGGCTCCGCCCAGCAGGTGGTCATGAAACTGAAGGGAGAAGCCCGCACCGTGGCCGCGGAGGAATCCTTCATCCGCACCCTGAGCCAAGCCCCCGTGTTCGAGCAGGTCATCCTGGAGCGGGAAAGCGAGCGGCAGGGTGGCGGCTGGGATTTCGATCTGACCCTGCCGGTGGTCTCCGTTCCTCCACCCTTCATCCAGGATGCCCCGGGCCGCGCCATTACCCCGGCGAGCAGCGTCAAGACGCCGGTCCAGATCGCCGCCCCCCGACCCCAGCCGTCCCCAGCCGCCCTCCGCCCGGCGCCCGCCCCGCCCCCTGCGCATGTCCCCACGCCGCCCACCTTGCGTCCGCCCGCGCAGCCCTCCGGGAGAACCGCCGCCCCCGGGGTGCGCCCCGCGCCGACGAACCACCGGTTCGCGCCCATCCGCCAGCGTCCATCCCATCCCGATGAGGGGGGCCTCCCATGAGCACCTCCCTGCGTGCCAGCCGCCTGCGGCTCATCCTGGGAACCACCGGCCTGGCCTTGAGCCTGGGTGTGGGCCTCTTCCTGCTGCCCGACGCGTCCCAGCGTCTCAACCGGCAGCTGTCCGCGCGACGCGCGGCCGAGGCATCGCGCAACAAGAAGCGCCAGGAGCTCGCCGATCTCCGGCAGCTGGCCGATCGGATCCATCGGGGTGAGAAGACCCTCGCGGACCTGGAGGCGCGGCTGCCCAAAGGATCCACCGGCGCGTTGCAGTGGGATGTGAGCCAGACCCTGCACAAGCTGGCCGACAAGAACGGGTTGAAGCTCCTCAGCGTGAAATACAGCCAACCCAACCGGGAAGGTTCCAAAGACTCGGGCCTCGAGTCCATCGAGGTCGAATTCGTCGCCGTGGGCGTCTATGCCAGCCACAAGGCCTTCATGCTGGACCTGGAAGGTTCCGGCCTACCCTTTGCCGTCCGGGACGGCCGGCTGGAGGAAAGTCCCGAAGGGGCGCGCCTGGATATCGTGCTGAGGGCCTACCGGCGGGCCTCCACGACAGGCTCAGAAGGGGATGACGCATGAATGCCTCTCCTTCCCTCGACCGCCGCGCCATGCTCCAGGAGCTGCGCACGAACCGCCGCACCCAAGTGGCACTCGCCGCCTTCGTGCTGATCATGGCCTACCTTTTCTGGCCGGATGCCCCCAAGGCCCGTTTCGCCATGGCCGACACGCCGGCCGGCAGCCTCGATCCCCGCCAGTTGCAGGGCCTCCGGCGCCTCCCGGACCTGGCCAAGCTGGACCGGGCTGGTGAACTCCCGAAGGATGCCAAGGTCCTGCGGGATCTCTTCCTCTTCGAGGCGCCACCCCCGCCACCGCCCGTGAAAGTCAAGGCGCCGCCGCCACCTCCCCCTCCCACTCCGGAGGAATTGGCGGCCCAGAAGCTGGCCCAGGAGAAGGCCGCGGAATATGCCACCCGGCCCTCGGACCTGAAGTACCTGGGGTATTTCAAAGGCAGTCCCGCTGGCACCGTAGGCGCCTTCATGAAGGGCGAGGAGCCGGTGACACTCGTGCAGGGCACCGTCTTCGCCGGCCGCTGGAAGCTGGTGGGCGTGCTTGATACCCGGGCCGAATTCCAGGATACCCGCTACCCCGATCTCCGTTTGGTCCTCGAGGCGCATGAAGCCTCGGCCAGCGCAGCCACCACCAATCAGTTCTGACCCGCAGGATGCTTCCGATGCCAACCCCCTCCTTCGTCTCCGCCCGCAGGCTCCTGGTTGTCTCCACGTTCCTGGTCCTGGGCATGGGCTGTGCACTCCGGAAGGCCAACCAGGCCTACGATCAGGGTCGCTACGACGATGCCGTCGCCGCCTATCGGCAGGTCATCCTGCACGATCCCAACAACGTCAAGGCCCGCATCGGTATCCAGCGCGCTTCCGAATTAGCCTCTGAGAAGCACCTGGCGCTCGCCCGCCGGGACGAGCAGCAGGGCCGGGATGCCCAGGTGGAGGAGGAAGTCCGGAAGGCCCTCGTCCTGAACCCCGACAACCAGATCGCCCAGGACTGGCTCCTGAGGATCCGCGCGAAAGCCGACCGGGCCAGGGCCCAGGCCGATGCCGCCAACGACATCGAGGCGCTCAAGGCCAAGGCGGATGCGGAGAATCCGCTTCAACTCAATCCGCGCTCCATGGAAGGCATTGACCTCAATTTCAGCCGCCGAACCAGCCTGAAGAGCATTTTCGAGACCCTCAGCCGCGCCACGGGCGTGAACATCCTGTTCCACAAATCCTTCCAGGATTCGAATGTCTCCATTGACCTCCGGGGCCTGACCTTCCAGCGGGTGCTGGATGCCCTCATGCTCCAGAACGACCTGTTCTACAAGGTGATAGACAAGAACACCATCATGGTGTTCCAGTCCACGCCCCAGAACCGTGAGCTCTACGAGAACCAGATCCTCAAGACCTACTACCTGTCCAACGCCGAGCCCGACCAGATCCGTCCCATCCTCACGACGCTCAATCCACAGCTCCGGGTGTTCACCGACAAGCGCATCAACGCCATCATCGTCAAGGCCCGGCCCACGGAACTGGCCATCGTGGATCACGTGATCCAGAGCCTCGACAAGCCCAAGGCCGAAGTCATGGTCTACCTCGAGCTGATGGAAGTGACGGAGAACAGCCTCGAGCAGGTGGGCCTGCTGCCGGTCATCAACGCCACGGACACCAGCGGTATCTACCGCATCGGCGCCACTACCGTGAACAACACCACGGGCATGAACACCAATTCAGGGCTCACCAACATCAAGCGGGCCGATATCCGCGTGCTGTTCCCGAACCTCGCCCTCGACTTCCTCAAGAGCAACGGCGATGCCCGCCTGGTGGCCAGTCCCAACATCCGCGTCCTCTCCGGGGAATCAGGCGAGATCAACATCGGCGAAAAGGTCTCCACCACCCAGAGCCAGCTCTCGCTGCCCACGACGGGAGCCACGGGAGCAGCCAGCACCGCGAGTTCCATGGCCTCCTCCCTGCTCGGAGGCGTCGGCCAGACCTCCTTCGCCTACGAGGATGTGGGCGTGAAGATCAAGGTGGAGCCCCGCGTCAACAACGATGGCGACATCACCCTGAAGATTGATTGCAAGGTCACCACGCTGAAATCCGGGTCCACCCCCGGACGGCCCGACCTCGGTAACCGCGAGATCAAGACCTCGGCTCGCCTGCGCGATGGCGAAACCGCCATCTTCGGCGGCCTGCTCAAGGATGAAGAGCAGAAGAGCCTCCAGGGGATCTGGGGCCTTTCGGACATCCCGTTCCTGGGGCGGCTCTTCGGCAACACCAACGACAACAAGGCCAAGACGGATGTCATCCTGACCATCCGCACCGTGCTCGTGCGCCGGCCCGTCCTCACGGAGCAGGATCTCGCGCCGTTCAATCCCGACGATGCCACCACCCGCAGCGGTCCCTTCGCGCCCAAGCCCTCCAAGCTCCAGCCTGCGGCCACGGGGGGGACGCCGGAACCTGCCGCTGCGTCGGCGCCCACGCCAGCTCCAGTCAAGAAGGGAACGCCCGGGACCACGACGGCCTCGCCCGTTGCGCCGTCCCCCGCCCCGGCAACTCCGCCGGCCACTGCGATGCCTCCCGCCCCCACGCCCGCCGCAGCGGAACCCAAGGCGCCAGCCCCTCTGCCCGCGGCCGCCGCTCCGGCCCCTGCTGCTTCCGACCTCGTCTTCTTCATGACCCCGGTGGCCGCTGAAATCCACCCGAAGGAGCACGTGCAGGTGTCCCTCATCGTCAGCGGCGGCAAGGGCCTCGCTTCGGGTTCGCTGGATCTATCCATACCGCCCGGGCTGCGGGTGGCGTCCGTGGCGCCCGGCGACTTCATCACCACGGATGGCGGCAGCTTCCAGCAGATCCCGGGCAAGGACGGCGCGCTTCGCATTGTCTTCAGACGCAATCCCGGCAGCGTGGACAGCGGCCTCTTCGCCACCCTCGACCTCGAGGGCGTGACGCCCGGCAACGCCCCCGTGCTGATCCAGGGCGGCCAGTTCCTGGAGGGCACCACCCCCATCTCTGGGCGCTGGTCCAACGCCCTCGTGACCGTCAAGTGAACCGGAGAAACGGCTTCACCCTGCTCGAACTGGTGGTCACCGCCACGGTCCTCCTCATCCTGGCCTCTGTCACCATCCCCATGGTGAAGAACGGCATCCAGCGGGAGAAGGAGATCGAGCTGCGGCGCGACCTGCGGGAGATCCGCCGTGCCATTGACGCCTACCATCTCGCCGCCGAACAGCAGAAGATCAAGGCTCCCCCGCCCGAGGACAACTTCTATCCGGAAAGCCTGGAGATGCTGGTGGACGGCGTCCCCGCCACGGGCAGCACCACCCGCAAGATCCATTTCCTCCGCCGCATTCCGGTGGATCCCTTCACGGGCAAGCCGGAGTGGGGCCTGCGCAATTCCAACGACGATCCCGACAGCACCAGCTGGGGTGGAGGCCACGTATACGACGTGTACAGCCTGGCCCAGGGCACGGGCATGAACGGCATCCCGTACCGGGAGTGGTGAGCCGCGCCGCGACATCCCCGTTGCCAACCCCCCGGGGCCACGCTAGGATGGGGATTCGGCAAAACCGGAACCTGTGGGAACCGGGGCGTTCTTTCAAGCGGATATGGCGGAATTGGTAGACGCGCTAGTTTCAGGTACTAGTGTTCACAAGACGTGGGGGTTCGAGTCCCTCTATCCGCACCACCCTTCGGCCCGCCCCGCGGGCCGAACTCCTGAAAAACCGAAGCGCCTGGCTTTCCCAGGCTCGACCCATCCTCGGTACGGGACTGAGGATCCTCGCCAAAGGCGATACCGGCCACGTCCAGCGTGGGCGGCAGGGTGACGGGCGATCCCCCGAAAAGGAGCCTCTCATGGCCCTGAATGTGGAACAGAAGAAGATCATCATTGACGACTTCAAGCAGCACGAGTCGGATACCGGCTCGCCCGAAGTCCAGGTGGCAATTCTCACCAAGCGGATCAACGACCTCACCGAGCACTTCAAGGTCCACGCCAAGGACTACCACAGCCGTCGTGGCCTGATGATCATGGTGGGCCAGCGCCGCCGCCTTCTCGACTACCTCAAGAAGAAGAGCAAGGAGCGCTACGCCACCCTGATTGACCGCCTCGGCCTCCGCCGGTAGGATTTCCGCTCTCCGGGGGTCCCGCGCTACGCGCACACCCCCGGGCCCCCGCGCCCGCCTTCGGCAAAGCCGCTGGCGGGCTTCTTCTTCTCCGGGAGTCCCGCGCTTCGCGCACACCCCCGGGCCCCCGCGCCCGCCTCCGGCAAAGCCGTTGGCGGGCTTCTTCTTCTCCGGGGGTCCCGCGCTTCGCGCACATCCCCGGGCCCCCGCGCCTGCCTCCGGCAAAGCCGCTGGCGGGCTTCTTCTTCTCCAGGGGTTCCGCGCTTCGCGCACACCCCCGGGCCCCCGCGCCTGCCTCCGGCAAAGCCGCTGGCGGGCTTCTTCTTCTCCGGGGGTTCCGCGCTTCGCGCACACCCCCGGGCCCCCGCGCCCGCCTCCGGCAAAGCCGTTGGCGGGCTTCTTTCCTCCGGGGGTTCCGCGCTTCGCGCACACCCCCGGACCCCCGCGCCCGCCTCCGGCAAAGCCGTTGGCGGGCTTCTTTCCTCCGGGGGTTCCGCGCTTCGCGCACACCCCCGGACCCCCGCGCCCGCCTCCGGCAAAGCCGCTGGCGGGCTTCTTTCCTCCGGGGGTTCCGCGCTTCGCGCACACCCCCGGACCCCCGCGCCCGCCTCCGGCAAAGCCGCTGGCGGGCTTCTTCCGCAGGCCCCTAAAACGCCCGCCATCGCGGGCGTTTTTCGATATGTTCGAGGGATGGACTTGACGCCCCTCCCCCGCCCCGAGCACCCGAATCCCTATTCCACCCTGGACCGGAAGCCCATCTACGACTCACCGTGGATCCGCGTGCGGGAGGACCGGTTCCGCCATCGCCGCGGCGCCGAAGGGCGTTACGCGGTCTGCGGCTTCCACCGCACCGCCTGTGGCGTGCTGGCCCTGGACGCGGAGGACCGGGTGATTCTCGTGGGCCAATGGCGCTACCCGCTGGAACTCTACTCCTGGGAGCTGCCGGAAGGCGGCGGCGGCCTCCATGAAAGCCCTTGGGAGGCGGTTCGGCGGGAACTCGCGGAGGAGACGGGATTGCAGGCGGAGGCGTGGGAGCCCCTGTGTTTCTTCCATCCCAGCAACTCCTCCACGGACGAGGAGACGTTCCTGTTCCTGGCCACGAACCTCGCCCCTGTGGAGGGCCATGCCCCGGACGATGACGAGGAGCTGGCGGTTCATCGCGAGCCCTTCCTCCAGTGCCTTCAGCGCGTGCTTTCCGGCGAGATCACCGACAGCCTCACAGCCATGGCCCTCCTGGCGCTCCAGGCCCGGCGCAGCGGCGTGACCGGGGCCCTGGATCCGGCCCTGGCAGAGCGATTCTTCCAGCGTCCGGGCGAGCACCCTTCCGCCGGCCGCAGCCGCTGGCAGCACTTGGGTACGCCATGATCCTCTCCCTGCATCCTGACACGCCCCAACTGCGCCATCTGGAGCGCATCGCCGAGATCCTGCAGCAGGATGGCGTCATCGCCTACCCCACAGACACGCTGTTCGGGCTGGGCTGTCTGGCCTCCCGCAAGAAGGCCGTGGACCGCATTCTCCAGATCAAAGGCCGCGATCCCAAGAAACCCATGTCCATCCTGTGTGCCGACATGGAAATGCTCTGCCGCTATACGCGCCACCTGGATACACCCACCTTCCGGCTCCTCAAGCAGATGCTTCCCGGCCCCTACACCGCGCTGCTGCCCGCCAGCCGGGCGGTACCCCGCTACCTCCAGAACAAGCAGGTGGTGGGCCTGCGCATACCCGACCATCCCTTCTGCCTCGCCCTGACGAAGCTCCTGGGGGAACCCATCATCACCACCAGCGCCAACCTCTCCGGCCAGCCCACCCTCAACACCGCGTGGGAGCTGGAAGAGGAACTGGGCCATGCGCTGGACGTGGTGGTGGACTGCGGCCAGCCCCTCGGCCAGGGAAGCACCAT
Organism: Acidobacteriota bacterium; assembly: GCA_021812805.1. GTDB lineage: Bacteria > Acidobacteriota > Holophagae > Holophagales > Holophagaceae > Geothrix. The sequence continues at coordinate 18,392 of JAKAMQ010000012.1, read as the reverse complement.
CGTGGATCTCAGTGGCGAGGCGCCCAACCTGGTGCGGGAAGGTGCCGGGCCCTGGCCCCTGTGACGGGATCGGCTCAGTCCACGCGGTAGTGGCAGCCCCGGCTTTCGGGGTTCTGGAGGGCCGCGTTGAGGATGAGGCGGGCGCAGATGATGCCGCTGCGCAGCTCCAGCAGCTCCCGGCTCAGGCTGGCCTCGTGGTAGAAGCGTTCGAGGCGATGGTTCAGGTAGTGCAGGTCCGCCTTGGCGCGCTGGAGGCGATCCCCTGTCCGCACGATGCCCGCATAGTTCCAGAGGGTGCTGCGGATGAGCCCCCAGTCCTGGTCAATGAGCAGGGGATCCGTCGGGTCCGGGTCCTCCGGCATCCGCCAGGGCGCCAGATCCCGGCCATCCGGAACCGGCGCGTCCACCAGATCCCGCGCCACGGCTTCCGCGCCGCGGAAACCCCATACCAGCCCCTCGAGCAGACTGGTCGAGGCCAGGCGGTTCGCCCCGTGCAGGCCGGTGCAAGCCACCTCCCCCGCGGCATAGAGGCCGGAAAGGTTGGTCCGCCCTTCCAGATCCACCAGCACTCCGCCACAGAAGTAGTGGGCGGCAGGCACCACGGGAATGGCCTGCCGGTGCGGGTCCAGGCCTTCGGCGCGGCAGGCTGCCATCACCGTGGGGAAGTGGTGGTCCAGGTCCAGCTTGTCCGCCACGGGAGCCAGATCGAGGAACACGCAGGGTTCACCGGTGGCGGCCATCTCCTGGAAGATGGCGCGGCTCACCACATCGCGGGGGGCCAGTTCCATCTGCTCGGGCGCGTACCGGGCCATGAAGCGCTCGCCCCTGCGATTCACCAGGTGCGCGCCTTCGCCGCGGAGGGCCTCGGTGAGCAGGGTCCGCGGCTTGCCGGGGACATAGAGCGTGGTCGGGTGGAACTGGAGGTATTCGCAGTTCACGATGCGGGCACTGGCCCGGTAGGCGGCCGCCAGACCATCGCCCGTGGCGCCCGGCGGGTTCGTGGTGTGCAGGTAGAGGTAGCCCAGGCCACCGGTGGCAAGCATGGTCCGGCGGGCCAGCAGGCCTTCCACCTGGCCGCTCCCGGGATCGAACAGATAGGCGCCATGCACCCGGATCGGCTCATAGACGCGGGCCGGGTTGAGGCAATGGTGGGGACTCGTGATGAGATCCACCAGACAGAGGTGCTCCCGGAGGCGGATGCCCGGATGGTTCCGGACGGCCTCGTTGAGGGCGGTCTGGATGGCGAGGCCGGTGGCGTCCTTCGCGTGATAGATGCGCCGCGCGCTGTGGGCAGCCTCAGCGGTGGGATCCGGCGTGCCGTCGGTGCCCAGGTCGAAGGACACGCCGAGGCGCTCCCAGAGGAAGCTCCGGGCGAGCCGGGGCCCTTCCTCGGCCAGCAGGCGCACGGCTTCGTGGCGGCAGAGCCCCGCTCCCGCCGCCTCGATATCGGCCGCGAGCAGCTCGGGCGAATCCCCTTCCTCCTCCGGGGGCAGCCCGATGATCCCGCCCTGGGCCCAGGAGGTATTGCTCATCCCCAGCGCATCCTTGGTCACGAGTACCACGGAGGCGCCCAGATCCGCGGCCCGGAGGGCCGCCGCGCAGCCGGCGATCCCGGCGCCCAGCACGAGCAAGTCAGCAGGAGGGTTCATCGCAACTCCCAGGTAGGGCGGTCGAGAGCCCAGAGGTCCGCCAGATCCGTCGCAGCGGCCCGGGCCAGCCCGAGACGGCGCCGGGTCAGATCCAGGGCCGCCTCGGCCCGGACCTCGCCCCAGGGAGTCAGGACCCGGCCCCCGCAGGATCCCAGGCGCGCCACCGCGTCGGTCCACAGGGCCACCAGCCCCTCGCGATTGTGCACTTGGAGATGGTGGTAGCCGCCGGCCATGAGGATCAATCCCTGGAGGCCATCCTTCAGCGGGCCTCCGGCCTCGATCCAGAGCGGTTCCAGCGCATCGTGGCATTCATGGAAGAGGCCGTGGTTGAAGAGCGATACGCCACAGGCCAGGGGATAGCGGTCGTCCAGCGGGAGCGGCGTCAGGGCGGCCAGCTGCCAGCCGCACCGGAGGCTCACCAGGGGCCCCCAGGCGCCCCAGGAGGCATGGGGACGCCACCCGGCCGGGCCCGGTTCAGCCGTATCCGGCCAGGCCGCCTGGTGGGCCCGCCAGCATGCGCCGGGATCGGCCTGGCCCAGGGGCGCCAGCAGGCGCGCCGCATGCGCGAGCAGAAGCGCCTCGGCCAGGCCGTCCGGGTGTTCCTGGCGCAGTCGGGGCGCAGCGAGAACCGTGGGCCAGACCAGGACCTCCCGGGCCCCGGGATCAGCCAGTGCGGACTCCAGGCGGCCCCGCAGGATCTGCTGGATCTCCGGGGGCAGGACCGGCTGACGCTGCCAGAAGGGGGTCTGGTTGCAGGTTTCGCTCACGGTTCCATCCGCAGGGTGAGGGCGAGGCCACCGCGATCGTTCGGCTGAGCCCCCTCCCAGGCGCAGCCCGGAAGCCGGCCCCCCAGCACCCGGGCCGGATCGCCCTCCTGGTGTTCCAGGATCCAGCGGGCCACCAGGCCGCGGTAGCGCTTGGAGAAGTGGGTGATGGCGCGGCCATCGTGGTCGAGGATCGCGAGGGTGTGGCGCGGACGGGCCCAGCCCTTGAGCAGACCCGCGAAGTCATCCGGCAGCAGTTCCCACACCGGTCCCTCGGGCAGCGCCGACAGGGGCCTCCGGAGGGCCTCGCGCCAGTGGGCCTTGAGGCCGGGCAGCCCCGTGAGCTTCAGCTTGTAGGCGGGCACCGGTTCATCGCCCCGGACCAGGCCCCGGAGGCACGAGAGAATGAACACCTGCTCCCACCGGTTCCGGGGCAGGCTGGCCGCATCGAGGGCCTGGAAGGCCACCCCGGCATACCGCTCCAGGGCGGGCAGCAGCAGCTGGCGGCCCTTCAGGGAGAGGGCCTCCGCCCGGGCGCGCGCCAGCAGGCCATCCTTCACCTCGAAGGCCCGTTTCTGGGCCAGGGGCGTCCCGTGGCTGGCCAGGGTTTCCAGTTGGTCCCGCACCCAGCGCTGGTCGGCCGACTCCCGGAGCCGCCCCGGAAGGCCGCCGGGCGCCTTGCCTTCGGAGGGGGCGAGGAGGATCAAGGGACGAAGGGCAGGCATGGCGGAGACGACCTCGAAGTCTCAAGGATACCGGACCGGGCAGGATACGCCTCTTGAGTACCGCGCCGGATGGGCCGATACATGGTTCGAGAGGCGGTCATGGACATCACCAGCGCGGGTTCCTTGGCTCTGCTCAGCTACCAGGCAAGCCTCCAGTCCGGCTCGCAGGCGCAGGCCCTCCAGCAGTCGTTCCAGACGGCCGCCAGCGCCGGATCGGACGTGGCGAGTCTCGTGGGCGGGGGATCGTCTGCCAGCCTCCTGTCGCTGTCCAGTCAGACGTCATCGGACCTGGCCACCTACCAGCTTGCCGCCCAATCCGGCATGGGCGCCGCCTCCATCCAGTCCCTCGTGTCGTCCACCCCCTCCCCCGACCAGCTCCTCTCCGAAGGCATGAACTCGGGCTCCCAGGGCTTCCCCGTGGTGGATCCCAACGTGGCTGCAGCCTGGGCGAGCTTCCAGTACAACCAGCAGGTGAATGCCGGCCTGGCCTCCAACTACACCCAGCAGCTGGCAGCCGTGGCCGCCATGCCCTCCGGGGCCGCGCTGAATCTGCTGGGCTGACCGGGTCGGGTCACTGGTCCTGGATCCAGGATTCCAGACTCACGAGCGTGAACCCCGCCCACAGGTCGCGGAGGCGATCGGTATGCCCCTTCAGACCGGCCCCGTGGGCAAATCGGTGGCCGGGGCCCGCATGGGGCAGCGGCGGCTGGGCTTCATCCAGTTCCCAGGGATGCAGCACCAGGGGCGTACCAGCCCCGGAAGCGGCCCGATCCTCCAGCGCCCGGCGCAGGAGGCCGAAGGGGAGCACCCGCAGGCCCCAGCCCCAGAGCGGGCAGCGGAACGGCCCGGACCACAGCACCGGGGGCGGCAGCTCCCACAGTCCGTCCGGCAGACGATGGGCCCGGCGGGGCCAGCCCGGATCGCCCATCAGCGCCAGGGGGGCGCGGCTGGAATCGCACAGGAAGCCCGCCTCCCCCAGTTCCTCCCACCAGTCCCGGGCCGGACCCCGCAGGCTCCATTCCGGCGCCCGGTGGGAGACCACGGCCTGGCCGGACAGATCCTCCAGCAGCGCCTTGCCATCCCTCAGCGCCGCGCGGAAGGCGGGGCGGTCCAGCTCGTACACCCGCCGGTGGGTCAGGCCATGAAGGCCGATGCGGTGCCCGGCTCCCGCGAGGCGCCGGACGAGCCCCGGGTGGCGCCGCGCCTGGTCCCCCAGACAGAACCAGGTGGCACTCGCCCCCAGCTCCGCGCAGAGATCCAGCGCCCGCTCCGTTGCCAGAGGCAGACGGCACTCGAAGTGGTCCAGCGCATCCGGCGCATCGTAGGGCGGGCAGCAGAGCTGGAACCAGTCCTCCCAGTCCAGCGAGAGGGGCAGGCAGAGGCGGTTCGTGCCGGACGCGGCGGCCGGGCCCTGCCCGGCCGCCGCGTGGGGAGCGCGAGGGGGACGCAGAGCAGCCGCAGGATGCGGGCGGTCCCCTTCGCCCATGTCAGGTGAAGTTCCGCTCGGAGAGGCTGATGAACTCCAGCGAGAAGTCATCGAGCTCGGTCTGGAACTGCTTGAGCTGGCCCTGGAAGAAGTTGTAGGCCATCAGCGCGGGAACGGCCGCCACAAGCCCGATGGCAGTGGCCACCAGAGCCTCCGAGATGCCCGGTGCCACGGTGGCCAGGTTGGCATTGCCCGTGGCCCCGATGCCGCGGAAAGCGTCAATGATGCCCCACACGGTCCCGAAGAGGCCGATGAACGGGCTCACGGCCGCCACAGTGGCCAGCACCCCCAGGTTGCGCTCCAGGCGGCCCATTTCCACCACACTGGCCCGCTGGAGGCTGCGCTCGACGGCCTCCATGCTGCGGAGCTGGGCCCGGCCATCCGAGCCCACATGGCGCAACTGGTAGGTCACTTCGCCGTATCCGGCCACGAACAGCCCCACCAGCGGGCTGAGGGCGAACTTCTCGATCTGCTGTTTCAGCTCCCGCCAGTCCGTGGAGCGCTTGAAGGCGCTCCGGAAGCTCTCGGATACAGTCCGGCTCCGGTGGTACAGCAGCGCCTTGCGGAGGATGATCATCCAGCTCATCAAGGAAAAGCAGAAGAGGATCAGGAGCACCGTCTTGGCGACCGCGCCCGCATGGAGCACCACCTCCAGCAGATTCACAGTGTTGCCCGTGGGCGCCGCCAGCAGTGCCATGCCACCTCCAGTAGCGCCCATCATAGCAAGCGGCTGTCTTCCGGCTACACTGGCCCTTTGCGCGGGGACGCTCATGCAGGTGGTGGTCATTGGCTCCGGATATGTCGGCCTGGTGGCTGCGGCCTGCTTCGCCGAGGGGGGCCACCGCGTCCTGGGCGTGGATGTGGACGCCGCCAAGGTGGAGTCCCTCCGCTGCGGGCGCTCGCCCATCTACGAACCGGGCCTGGATGAGCTGCTCGCCCGGCACCTCGCTTCCGGCGCGCTCCGCTTCAGCACCAGCCTGAAGGATGGCATCGCCGACGCGGACGCGGCCTTCATCTGCGTGGGCACGCCTCAGAGCGAGGATGGCAGCGCCGACATGAAGTACGTGCTGACCGTGGCCGGCCAGATCGGCGAAGCCATGGCCCTCCGCCCCGCCGACGCCAAGCCCCTCATCGTGGTGGACAAGAGTACGGTTCCCGTGGGCACGGCCGCCCACGTCCACGCAGAAATCCAGGCCCGCGCCGAACGGCCCTTCGAGGTGGTGAGCAACCCCGAGTTCCTCCGGGAAGGTTCTGCCATCCAGGATTTCCTGGAGCCCGATCGTGTGGTGGTCGGCTGCCATTCGGATCATGCCGAAACCGTGATGAAGGCCCTCTACCAGCCCTTCCTGGACCGCAGCAAAGGCAAGTGGTTCCGCATGGACCCGCCCAGCGCAGAACTCACCAAGTACGCCGCGAACGCCATGCTGGCCCTGCGCATCAGCTTCATCAACGAGATCGCCAACCTGGCCGAATCCGTGGGCGCCGATGTGGACCATGTGAAGACGGCCATCGGCGCCGACCACCGCATCGGTCCCGCGTTCCTCAACCCCGGCCCTGGTTTCGGCGGGTCCTGCTTCCCCAAGGATCTCCAGGCCCTTCTGAAGGTGGGCCGCGAGCAGGGCCACCCGCTCATGACCTTGGCCACCACCGTCGAGGCCAACCGCCACCAGAAGCAGGTGCTGCTCCGCAAGGTGAAGGAGCACTTCAACGTGAAGCCGGGCGTGCCGGCCCCCCTGAAAGGCCGCCGCTTCGCCCTGTGGGGCTTGGCCTTCAAGGCCCACACCGATGACATCCGCGAAAGCATGGCCCTGGAACTCATCGAGGGCCTCGTGAACCTGGGCGCTGAGGTAGTGGTCCACGATTTCGCCGCCATGGACGCGGTGAAGGCGCGCATCGGCAGCAAGGTCCGCTACGCCGGAACGCCGCTGGAGGCCTGCGAAGGCGCCGATGCGCTGCTCATCGCCACCGAGTGGCCCCAGTACCGGGAGGCCGATCTGGACGCCGTGGCGAAGGTTCTCAAGGCACGCCGGATGTTCGACGGGCGGAACCTGTTCCGTCCGGAGGCCATGGAAGCGCGCGGATGGACGTACCATTCCCTGGGCCGCAGGGCCGTGGAGGGGCAATGACCAGGATCCACCTCGAAGACATTGCGCACGCCCGCAGCGGCGACAAGGGCGACGGCTCCAATGTGGGCATCGTCGCCTACACCGAGGCCGGGTACCGCCTGCTGCTCCGGGAGCTCTCGCCCGAGCGGGTCAAGCAGCACTTCGCCGGCATCTGTTTCGGCTCCGTGGACCGCTTCGAGGTGCCCAACCTGAAGGCCCTCAACTTCATCCTGCACGACTCCCTCGGTGGCGGCGGAAGCGAAAGTGTCAAGACCGATGCCCAGGGCAAGACACACGGGCAGGCCCTGCTTAGAATGGAGCTGGAGCTGCCGGCTGACATCCAGCTGGCAGACCTCAAGCCCTGATCCCGCCTCCACCTGCCAGGAGCTCTCATGAACCTAGGACCTGGACATTTGCTGCTCATCGGCATCGCGCTCTTGATCTTCTTCGGTCCCTCCCGCCTGCCCGAACTGGGCAGGAGCCTCGGCAAAGGTATCCAGGAGTTCAAGAAGGCCAGCCGTGAGCTGACGGATTCTGTCAAAGAAGATGTCAGCTCCGACAAGGACCCGAAGTAGCTGCCTCCCACGGGATCCGCTGGATCCACCTTGCAGGGCCGGTGTCGCGACCATCCGGAGCCTATGGGTATCCCTGAAACAACCCCAAGCAGGATGACGTTCTGGGAGCACCTTGCGGAGCTCCGGACTCGCATCGTGCGGTCCCTGATGATCATCGTGGGAGCCTTCTCGTTCACCTACGGCTTCCCCTTCGGGCTGCAGGATTACGCCGGCTTGACCATCCTGGGAGTTCATCCGCTGGCTGCCCTCAAGGGCATGCCTGCGTTCCGATTCCAGCTCTGGACCATGGCCAAACGCCCTTTCCTCGAGGCCATGGCGCACGAAACAGGGATCCCGGTCGGCAACCTGCACCCCTTCGCCTTCACCAGCCTCACGGAACCGTTCATCAGCATGATGCGGCTGGCGCTCTGGGCCGCCGCCTTTCTGGCCGCCCCGTTCCTCTTCTATCAGCTCTGGGCCTTCATCAGGCCTGGACTGTTGAAAAAGGAGCGGCGGATGGTCGTTCCGTTCGTTTTCACGACATCCGCCTGCTTCATCGCCGGCGCGGCCTTCGCCTATTTCAATGCCATCGGCTTCCTTGCGAAGATCCTGTTCCAGGAAGCCGTCGCCGCAGGTCTGCGCACCAACCTGCACGCCTCCGACTACCTGGACCTGTTCATCTACACCACGCTGATCACCGGGATCATGTTCGAGCTCCCGGTCCTGTTCTATTTCCTTGCCCGCTTCCGCCTGGTCACGGCCAAGTGGATGCTCAAGTACTGGCGCCATGCCACGCTCATCATCGTGATCTTCAGCGCCTTCTTCACGCCGGGCGATGTCATCCTGACCGCCATCTTCTTCAGCGTGCTTCTGCTCGGCCTGTATTTCGTGTCTGTCCTCGTGGTCTGGTTCGCAGAACCCCGGAGCCGACCATGAACGGATGCTAGGATCGCCGCCATGCCATCCCGAGGGCTCCTGCGACTTCCTGGCCTGGCTGCCCTGCTGGGTTTGACCCTGCTCGCCGCCTGCGCCCGGCCGCCCCGCGCGCTCCCGACCCGGACCGAGATGGCCGCGCCCCGCCCGCTGCCCCGCCTGGGCTTTACCCTGCAGGCCGGAGCCTTCGCCCAGGTGGAGCACGCCGCCCGCCTGGCCCGGAAGCTCCAGGCCCAGGGCCTGGACGCCACCTACTATGCCGCCCCCGGCGGCCTCTACCGGGTGCGATTCGGGGATTTCGCGACCGCAGGCCAGGCCCGGGCCCGCGGGGAGGCCCTCAGATCCACCGGAATCCTTGATGGGTTCTGGGTGGTTCCGCCGGAACACCCCGCAGCCCCCGGAGCTGGAACGGCCGCGCCCCCCCTCTCCAGCCCCCGGCTGCGCATTCGCCTGGTGGAAACCGCCCGAAGCTACATGGGCGTGCCCTATCTCTTCGGCGGAACCACACCCAGGGGCTTCGACTGCAGCGGCCTCACCGAAGCGGTCTACCGGCTGAACGGCCTCCGGCTGCCGCGAACCTCCGAAGGTCAGTACGAGGCGGGACGGCCGGTCGCCCTGGACGACGCCCAGCCGGGCGACCTGCTCTTCTTCGCGACCACCAGGCGGCGGACCGTCAGCCACGTGGCGCTGTACCTGGGCCATGGGGCCTTCATCCATGCGCCCAGCGAGGGTCGGGACATCTGCGAGGATCGCCTCTCCGAGCCCTACTACCGCCGCACCTTCGTCGGGGTCAGGCGATTTTTCTAGTGTTTCTTCGGAATAGATGGACGGAATGCCCTACACTGGAACTTGTCCGCCTGTCGTGCGGGCAAAACAACCGCGTTGCTGCCTCGCCTGGAAGGAACAATGCTGATTATCCCAGGTAAAGTTAGGTAGGTAGACAACATGGCTCAGGGAACCGTCAAGTGGTTCAACGCCGAAAAGGGTTTCGGATTCATCACCCCCGATGAGGGTGGTGCGGATCTGTTCGTTCATCACTCCGCCATCGAATCCACGGGTTTCCGCACCCTGGACGAGAACCAGCGCGTCAGCTTCCAGGTGACCCAGGGCCAGAAAGGCCCTCAGGCCACCAACGTCCAGAAGATCTGACCGATCTTCCTGCTCTCGAAACGGCCCCTTCGGGGGCCGTTTTTAATTGGCATCCCTTTGGCGCTTAGCCTCTCGTCCCCAGCGCGTGCTGGGCGAGAGGTGCCCAATGGATCCCGGATACTACGTGGCCGCTGGCAGCTTGAAGGCCCGGTCCTTCCAGCTGGATGTGGTGGCGAACAACCTGGCCAACGCGGCCACCGTGGGCTACAAGCCCGACCTGTCCTTCTTCGCCGTATTCGACAAGGCGGCCAGCAGCGGCCGGGGTCTGCCGCTCACGCCCTATGTCAACGATGGCGTGGTCTTCGGCGAGACGGGCGTGGAATTCAAGCAGGGCAGCCTGCGGGCGACGGGCCGTCCCTTGGATGTGGCCATCGAAGGCAACGCCTTCTTCACTGTCCGCACGCCCCAGGGTGACCGGGTCACCCGGGATGGGCGGTTCCAGATGGGCACTGATGGCCAGCTCCAGGCGGAAGATGGCGCACCCGTCATAGGCAAAAATGGCCAGCCCATCAAACTGGATCCGAAGAAGGGAAGCGTCACCATCACCTCGGACGGGACGGTCCAGCAGGACAACCAGGTCGTGGGACAGCTGGCGCTGACCGCCTATGCCAAGCCGGGAACCCTGAAGCGGCTCGGGGCCCTGCGCTACGATCCCACCGGCCAGGCTCCGGCGCCCGTGAAAGCCACCGTGGCCCAGGGCCATGTGGAGCAGAGCGCGGTGGATACGGCCTCGGCCATGGTCGAGATGATCCGCCTGAACCGCCTCTACGACCTGAGCGAGAAGGTGGCATCCACCCTCGTCAACAACCTGGATGCCAGTTCCATCAGCAACATCGCCGTCAGCAAATAGCCCATCCCGCACCCAACCCTAGGAGTTCCCCATGATGAACGCACTCTGGTCGGCGGCCGCCGGGATGGCGGTCCAGCAGTACAACATGGACACCATCTCCAACAACCTCGCCAACGTGAACACCACCGGCTACAAGAAGGGCCGCGCAGAGTTCCAGGATCTGCTCTACCAGACCATGAACCTGGCGGGCACCAATTCCAGCACCAGCACCACCCTGCCCGCGGGCATCCAGCTGGGCCACGGCGCGAAGCTCCAGAGCATCGTCCGGGACTACAGCACCGGCAACCTGAAACAGACCGGCAACCGCTTCGACCTGGCGATCGAGGGCGATGGTTTCTTCAGCCTGACCCTGCCGGACGGAACGCTGGCCTACACCCGCGATGGCAGCTTCTCCACGGACCAGAACGGCACCCTGGTGAACGCCGAGGGCTACACCCTGAACCCCCAGATCACCATTCCCCAGGACGCCCTGAGCGTCACCATCGCCGCCGATGGCACTGTCTCCGTCACCCAGCCCGGCCAGACCCAGCCCCAGCAGGTGGGCCAGATCACCATGTCCCATTTCATCAATTCGGCGGGCCTGAACCAGATCGGCCAGAACCTCGTCCAGCCCACCCTGGCCAGCGGGGATGCCATTGACGGCACCCCTGGCACGGATGGCATGGGCACCATCAACCAGGGCTTCCTCGAAGTCTCCAACGTGGATGTGGCCGAGGAAATGGTGAACATGATCATCGGCCAGCGGGCCTACGAGGCCAATTCGAAGACCATCCAGACGGTGAATTCGATGCTGAGCCTCCTGAACCAGCTGAAACAGCAGTGATCCCATGCGTGCCCTGCCCCTTCTCCTGCTGAGCGCGATCCTGGCCTGGGGCCAGGCACCTCCCGCACAGCCCGAGCCCGGCGCCAGCGCCTCCCTCGAGCAGCTGGAGGAAACCGCCCTGGCCTTCGCCCAGAAATCCGCCTCGGCCCTGGGCGGAACCTACCACTTCAAAGTGGCCCAGGCGCCGCGTTTCCCGGCCCTCCCGCCGGGCCAGCTCACCTTCGAAGGCGCCTATCTCAGCAAGCAGGATCCGGTGGGCCATTTCTTCGTGGTGGTCACCGTCAAGCGGAACGGGGCGCGCGCCGCCATGGCCCGCGTGGACCTGGATGGCAGCTGGGTCGGCCAGCTCCTCCGCGCGAAGCAGGATCTCGCCCGCAAAACCGATCTGACCATGGACGTTCTGGAAGCCGCGCCCTTCGAAGGCGTTCCACCCGATGGCGCCCTCACCTCGCTGCCCCCCTGCCAGCGCCTGCGCGCCCCCCTGGCCGAGGGGCATGTCCTCACGCGGGCGGATCTGGAACCCATCCCGCTGGTGAAATCCGGTGAGCGCGTGCGCCTCACCGCCACCTCGGACACCCTGACCATCGCCCTGGACACCACGGCCCGGAGCCGGGGTGGGCTGGGCGATCGCGTGCGGCTGGAATCGCCGGGCTCGCACCGGATCGTGACGGCCGTGGTGACCGGCCCCGGAGAGGCGCGGCTGGAGAATTAAGTCCTGGATGCCTCTCCGGTTCAATCGTACCCTGGACCCTTGCGCGAGGAGGGGCCCCATGGCTCACGAACACGGACCGGACTGCAACCACGACCACAACGAGGATGATTCCTTCGAGATCGAAGTCGTCGAGCTGGAGGACGAGAACGGCGAGAAGGAGGAGTTCGCCATCCTCGAGGAGCTGGATTTCGAAGGCGGCCGGTACGCCATTCTCGCGCCCCTGGCGGAGCTCCAGGCCCAGGAGGACGGCACGGCCGATCCCGAGGCGGGGCTCTCCCTGGAGATCTTCGAGGTGAAGGACGACATGTTCACGCCCCTCGAGGACGACGCCGTGGCCGAGCGCCTGATGGCCCACCTGGACGCCCAGGAGGCCAAGCTCCGCGCCGAGGAAGAGAAGGACTGAACCCGACATGAACGAGGGGGGACCGCCTGCTCGCCTTCGGCTTGCGATGTCCCCCCTCGTGCACCCCCACGTGGTGCCTCGGCCAAGCCGGGACACCACATCTGATTCCGGATGATTGCAGGGGCCCCCTTTCCGGGGGCCTCGTCGTTCCGGCGGCGCCGGCGGTCGTGACCCGGGCCACAGGCCTTTCTCCAGCAGTTCTGCAAGACTGAATGCCGCGCGGAACCCCGAGCGGTCACGCGCCACGGAGCGATCCCATGAGCAAGAACGCCACGCTGAATTCGGATGTCCGCATCGAGCACGACCTCATCGGCGAGCGGGCCGTTCCTGCCGAGGCCTACTACGGCGTGCAGACCGCCCGGGCCATAGACAACTTCCACATCTCGGGTGTGCCGCTGAACCACTATCCCGAGCTCATCAAGGCCAACGCCATGGTGAAGCTCGCCGCCGCCCGCGCCAACCGCGACTGCGGCCTGCTGACCGACGACATCCTGCGGGGCATCACCGGCGCCTGCGAGGAACTCATCGCCGGGAAGCTGCACGAGCAGTTCCCGCTGGATGTGTTCCAGGGCGGAGCCGGCACCTCCACGAACATGAACGCCAACGAGGTGATCGCCAACCGCGCCCTGGAGCTCCTCGGGCACCAGAAGGGCGAGTACGCGTTCTGCGATCCCCACAACCACGTCAACTGCAGCCAGAGCACCAACGACGCCTACCCCTCGGCCCTGAAACTGGCCATGGCCCTGGCCAACCGCGACCTGGTGACCGAGATCGCCGGGTTGGTGGCGGACCTCCGCACCAAGGCAGCCGAGTTCCGGCACATCATCAAGATGGGTCGCACCCAGCTGCAGGACGCCGTGCCCATGACCCTGGGCCAGGAATTCGGCGCCTGGGCCGCCAGCCTCGAGAACGAGATCGAAGCCCTCAAGCAGATGAGCGTCCTGCTGCTCACGGTGAACATGGGCGGCACCGCCATCGGAACGGGCCTGAACGCCCCCGAGGACTACCCCCAGCGCTGTGTCGTCCACCTCGTCCAGATCACCGGCATGCCCATCCGGCTGGCCACCAACCTCATCGAGGCCACCCAGGACACCCAGCCCTTCGTGATCTACAGCGCCGGCATGAAGAGCCTGGCCATCAAGCTCAGCAAGATCTGCAACGACCTGCGCCTGCTCAGCAGCGGCCCCCGCTGCGGCCTGCACGAGATCAACCTGCCGCCCATGCAGCCTGGCAGCAGCATCATGCCCGGCAAGGTGAATCCGGTGATCCCCGAGGTGGTGAACCAGGTCTGCTTCCGCGTCATCGGGAACGATCTCACCGTCACCATGGCGGCGGAGGCAGGCCAGCTCCAGCTCAACGTCATGGAACCGGTCATCGGCCTCGCTGTCCTGGAGAGCATCAAGCTCTTCAAGAATGCCGCCGCCACCCTGCGCCACAACTGCATCCGCGGCATCACCGCCAACGCCGCCCGCTGCCGCCAGGAAGTGGAGCAGAGCATCGGTGTCGTCACCGCCCTGAATCCCTACCTGGGCTACGACGTCTGCACGGATCTGGCCGCCGAGGCCCTGCGCTCCGACCGCGGCATCGTCGAACTGGTGCGCGAGCGCGGCCTGCTCACCGAGGATCAGATCCGCGAGATGCTGGATCCCGAAAAGATGATCGGGCCCATGCGCCGGGTCTAGGAGCCGGACCTGCGAAGGACACGAACGGGTGCGGATGGGATGCCCTCTCCAGGCGGGACCTACAAGCCCCGGGCCCACTCGGGCCGGAGCGGGAGCCGGCCGGCGATGGCCTGATCAAGGGTGGCGAGGATCGCCTCCCGGTCCCGGGGGAGGCGGCCTCCGATGGGGAGGTGGTTCGAGGCGTGGTTGGACCGGAAGATGGCCCCACTGAGGCGGGTCTCCGCCACGAACCCGCGCAGTTCGGTCAGCAGTCCAGGGACGTCCGGGAGTTGGAACCGTCCCTGGTCCACCTGCCGCGCCAGGGGGGTGCCGGGAACGACCGTCAGGGTGAGGGTGGAGAGGAACCGGGGATCCATCGCCGAGGCCAGGCGCCCGGAGGCCCGTGCATGCTCCTCGCTTCGGTCCCGGCCGCCGGCCCCGAGCAGGAACATCAGGGACTGCGCCATCCCGGCCTCCCGGGCCTTCCGCGCCGCTTCCACGTGGTCCGCCGCGCTGGCTCCCTTCGCGAGACGGCGCAGCGTCTCGTCGTCGCCCGATTCGGGTCCGAGGTAGAGCAGGGACAGGCCCAGGTCCCGGAGCCGCCTCAGTTCCCGGGGGGATTTCTCCAGCAGGTTCCGCGCCGTGGCGTACGTGCTCACGCGGCGGAGGCGGGGGAAGGTGGACGCCAGGGCGAGCAGCAGGGGCTCCCAGATGGCGAGATCCATGGCCAGCGGATCCCCGTCGGCCACAAAGACGTGCCGGATGTCCGAACCGTACCGGATGCCGGCCTCGGTGATCTCGGCCAACACCTCGTCGAGCGGTCTCACCCGAAAGGACTTGCCCCGGTACATGGCGCAGTAGGTGCAGGCATTCCAGGAGCAGCCCAGAGTCGCCTGGAGGATGAACGAGTCGGCTTCGCTCGGTGGGCGGAAGAGGGGTTCGTCGTAGGGCACGGACCATTCTCCCGCATCGCGTGAAGCCAGGGATGGGGAGACGGAGGGTCCCCTTCCGGAACGCCATGACCCACCCCGGCCCGCCGACGGGTATCCTGACGGGACATGCATCGGGGAGGAACCATGGGCTTGGGCGGAAAGATCGCATTGGGGTGTGGCGGGCTGCTGGTCCTACTTCTGCTGGTGCTGGGCCTGGGGACGATGGGGGCCTACAACAGCCTGAACAGCCTCAGCCAGGCGGTGGACGCCCAGTGGGGACAGGTGGAGAACGTCTACCAGCGACGGGCGGATCTGGTCCCGAACCTGGTGGAGACCGTGAAGGGCGCCGCGGCGTTCGAGAAGGGCACGTTCCTGGCTGTCGCCGAGGCCCGGGCCAAGGTGGGCCAGGTTTCCATGGGGGCTGGCAAGGCCCCGACCTCCCCGGCGGCCATGGCCCAGTTCCAGCAGGCTCAGGATGGCCTGGGCTCGGCGCTGTCCCGCCTGCTCGTGGTGGTGGAGCGCTACCCCGATCTCAAGGCCACCCAGAATTTCCGCGACCTGCAGGCCCAGCTGGAAGGCACCGAGAACCGCATCGCCGTGGAGCGGATGCGCTTCAACCAGGCGGCCCAGGCCTTCAACACCAAGCGCAACAGCTTCCCGACGGTCCTGTTGGTGGGGTTCTTCGGCGACCGGTTCCGGGAGCGGGCCTACTTCAAGGCCCAGCCCGGGGCGGACGCGGCTCCTAAAGTCGCCTTCTAGGCACCCCGCGCATGCGGCGACTTCTTGTCCTGATTGGTCTGATCGCGGGTCTCTGGGGCGGCCTGCTCCTGAAGGCCCAGTCGCCTCCGCCTCCCGCGCCCACGCGTTGGGTGACCGACGGTTCGAACCTTCTCTCCCCCGCCATGCGGGAAAGCCTGGACCAGCGGTTGAAGGCCTACCAGGCGAACACGGGCCACCAGGTGCTGGTGTGGATCGGGGATACCACCGGGGGGGATCCCCTGGAGGACTGGACCGTGCGGGCCTTCGCCGCCTGGAAGGTGGGCCGCAAGGGTCTGGATGATGGCCTGGTGCTCTTCGTCTTCACCAAGGACCGAAAGGTCCGGATGGAGGTGGGCTACGGCCTGGAGGGCCAGGTTCCCGACATCGTGGCCTCCCGGATCATCCGGGAGACGATCCTGCCGCGCCTCAGGGCCGGAGACGCGGATGGGGCCCTCAACCAGGGAGTGGACCGCATCCTGAAGGTGGTGGGTGGCGATGCCACCGCCCGGCAGCCCCAGAATCAGGGTGGGCAGGGGGGGCAGCCCCTCGGGCTGGGAGGATGGATCCTCATGGCCATCCTGGGCCTTGGCTTCCTGGTCTTGGCCATCACGCATCCTGGCTTGGCCATCTGGCTTCTGTTCAACATCCTCTCCGGAGCCGGAGGTGGCGGTGGCGGCGGCGGGGGCGGCGGCGGCTGGTCCGGGGGTGGCGGACGCGGCGGCGGCGGGGGAGCATCGGGATCATGGTGAGAGAGGGGGGGTCTCCATGGTGGGCATGAGCCGCAGGAGCCTGAGGAAATGCCTGGACCAGGCGCAGGTCGTGGAGGCCATCCGGGAGGCGGAGCGGGTCACCTCGGGGGAGATCCGGGTGTCGGTGGCGCCCTTTTTCTGGGGGGATGTGGAAAAGACCGCCGGGAAGGCCTTCCGCCGGCTCGGCATGGAGAACACCGCCGACCGCAATGGAGTGCTCATCTTCCTGGTGCCCAGCCGGAAGCGCTTCGCCATCCTGGGCGACACGGGCATCCACGAGAAGGTCGGACAGGCCTTCTGGGATGAGGTATCGGCCTGCCTGTCCTCCCATTTCCGCCGAGGGGCGTTCACCGAGGGCCTGGTGGCGGGGATCCGCCTGGTGGGTGACCGCCTGGCCACCCACTTCCCTTCGGCCGGGGACGCGGATCGCGATGAACTTCCGGATGACGTGGATTTTCAGTGAGCCCGCGCCGGGACCGTATCCTGGAAGCATGCTGCCGGATCGGATCGCCTTCCCTGGACGTGTGCTCTTCCTCTCCGAGGATGCGGACACGGTGCGCCGTCAGCTCTCGGGCGAGGACCTGAACCTTCCGGAGGCCCTGCCCCTGCGGGACCAGATCAGCACCGATGAGATCACCCCGGCCTGGATCTGCTACCACTACGACGAGACCCTGGGCGAGTTCCCGTACCTCGGCCTGAAGTGCGGCGACGCCTTCCCGGTGAAGGCCGGCGCCGTGAAGGCCGGCGGCTTCGCGGTGAGCGTGGCGGGGAAGCGCCGCGGCAAGGGCAGCAGCCGCGAGGCCAGCCCCTACGCCGAATGGTGCGCGGGCATCCGCCTCGTCATCGCCGAGAGCTTCGAGCGCATCTATCGCCAGAATTGCCAGAACCTGGGCCTGCTCACGAGCACCAACCTCGGCCTGGTGGCCCGGGTTCGCGCCGGCGAGGCCATCCCCCTGACCGAATTCACGGCGGAGCTGGATCCCATCACCGCCGGGATCGTGCGCCGGGGGGGCCTTTTCGCCTACAACGGGGCGCGTCTTCGCGGCGAAGAGGTGCCGCCGGTGCCGCTGCACGGCCCCCGGCCCATGACCTACGCCGAGAAGCTGCTGGCCCGGCACGCCGTGGCGGATGCGGCTTCAGGACGCATCGGGTTGCCCGCGGTGGCGCCGGGGGATG
Organism: Acidobacteriota bacterium; assembly: GCA_021812805.1. Classification (GTDB taxonomy): domain Bacteria; phylum Acidobacteriota; class Holophagae; order Holophagales; family Holophagaceae; genus Geothrix. The sequence goes on along the minus strand of JAKAMQ010000012.1, from coordinate 962 downwards.
GCCTCTTCGCCAAGGCTGACTGGCGGTTCTCCCACGACTACGTCACGCCTATGGCCGCCAGCTTCCTGGAGAAGGCGCTCGGCCCTGACGTGGCCCTGCGGGAACCGGCCACCATCCTGGCCTTCCGCGACCATCTCACCTTCCTGCACCACAGCATGCGGTCGGAGCACCGGGCCCAGGGCCTGCTGGAGGTGGCCCAGCGCCTGAAGCCCGCCCAGGAGGCCTTCTGCGCCCGCCACGGCATCCGGCTCCACGGCGAGCTGCCCGATGGCTCCGGCAGCGAGGGCATCTGCCACGCGATCCTGACCGAGCGGTACGTCCTCCCCGGCCAGGTGGTGGTGGGCACGGATTCCCACACGCCCCACGCGGGAGCCCTGGGATGCCTGGCCTTCGGCGTGGGCACCACGGACATCGCCGCCGCCTGGGTGACGGGCGATGTCCGAGTGACCGTGCCGCCCACGCTGCGCGTGCGCCTGAACGGCCGGCTGCGCCCCGGCGTCTCCGCCAAGGATCTGGTCCTGCACCTCCTCGCCCAGCCCCTCATCCGGAACGGCGGCGCCCTCGCCCATGTGGTGGAGTACCAGGGCGAGGCGCTCCTCGACCTGGACACCGACGAGCGCGCCACCCTCACGAACATGGCCGCGGAGATCGGCGGCTTCACGGGCCTCGTGGCGCCGGACGCGGAGACGGTGCGTTTCATCCGCGAGCGGCGCGGCGTGACAATCGCCCTGGAGCCCTGGATGCGCGGCGACGAAGGCGCCGAGTATGCGAAGACGCTCGACGTGGACTGCGGGGCCCTGGGCCCCATGCTGGCCCGCCCCGGCGACCCTGGGAACGGCGTGGCCCTGGCGGACCTGGGCGAGGCGGTCCCCATTGACCTCGCCTACCTGGGCAGCTGCACCGGCGGCAAGCGGGAGGATCTCCGCCGCGCCTACGAGGCGGTCAAGGAGGCCGCGACGCGC
>JAKAMQ010000011.1 GCA_021812805.1 Acidobacteriota bacterium | reverse complement strand
TCGCCGGGAAGGGCCGCCAGACGCGGGCCCACGCCGGGATCGTCCCGGTGCGCGTCCGCCTCCTCCGCCAGGGTGCGGAGGAGCGGCAGCAGCAGGGCGGCGTCCCGGCTGGCGTAGCTGAACTGGGTATCCCGCAGGGGCCGGAGCATCCAGTTGGAATCCTGCTCCTCCTTGGGGATGTCAATGCCGAGCTTGAGGCGGGCCATGGTCTTGAGGCCGGGCTGGGGATAGCCCAGGGCGCGGCTCAGGAGCATGGTGTCGAAGATGCTGGTGGGCACCACATCGTAGAGGCGCTTGAAGACGATGCCGTCGCCGGAGAAGTCGTGGACGATCCAGGGCACCTGCGCCATGGCTTCCAGGGTGGGTTTCATGAGGGCGTCCAGGGCCAGGGGATCCACCAGCCAGGCCTGATCGTGGGTGGCCACCTGGAGCAGGGCCAGCACGCAGTGGTGGACGCCCGTGAGGCTGCACTCGATGTCCACGGCCAGCAGGCCGGCGCGGAACCAGTGGGGCAGGGCTTCCGCGAGGCCCTCGGGCGTATCCACGTAGGTCGTGGGCAGGTCGAAGCGGTCCGGCGACATCCTTCCAGTGTGCCTCATCCCGCCGTGCAGGTACGCTTGAGATGACCGGAGATTCACGAGATGAACCGCACCCTCTTCTGGACGACCTTCGCCACGGTGTTCCTCGCCGAGGTGGGCGACAAGACCCAGCTGGCCGCCATGACCGCCACGGTGCGCAGCGGCGCCCTGTGGACGGTGTTCCTCGCCGCCAGCGCGGCGCTGATCTGCGCCACGGCCCTGGGCGTCGCCCTGGGGGGGGTGCTGTTCCGCGTCATTCCGGCGGTGGCCATCCGGTGGGTGGCGGGTCTGGCCTTCATCGGCGTGGGCCTGTGGGTGCTGCTCAAGCGGTAGTGCGGGGCGGGGCGGGCGGCCGGACCGGGCCCTGGCCGAGCTCCCGTCGCAGCTCGATGAGCACCAGCTCGGGCGGAGCCTGGATGCGCATGGGCAGGCCCACCACCCCCAGGCCGCGGCTCACGTAGAGCAGGTCGCCATCCCGGCGGTAGAGGCCTTCGGTGTAGGGGCCCAGCAGGCGGGCGCTGTTCACGCCGGGGATCAGGTTGATCTGGCCGCCGTGGGTGTGCCCCGAGAGGGTGAGCCGGGCACCGGCCGCGCGGGCCGCCGCCCATTCGCTGGGCCGGTGGTTGAGGCAGAGCCGGAAGGCCTCCTCGGGCAGGCCCCGGGTGGCCCGGTCGGGGCGCGGACCAGGGCCGAAGACCTTGTGCATGAAGCGCCCATTGCGGGCCATGGGGTCCTGGAGGCCCACCAGGGCGAGGCGCCCTCCTTCCCGCTGGATCACGGCCGCGCGGTTTTCCAGACTGGTGATCCCGGCCCGGGCCAGGTCGCGCCAGATGGGGCGGGGATCGTCGAAGTAGTCGTGGTTGCCCAGCACCGCGAAGGTTCCAAGCCTCGGGCGGAACCCGCGGAAGGCCTCCAGGAAGGGGCCCAGTTCGTCCGCCCGGCTGTCCACGAAATCGCCGGTGAGGAGCAGCAGTTCCGGGCGTTCCCGCTCGGCCAGCTCCCGCCAGCGGCGGAGCAGGGACAGGCCCACGAGGGGGCCGGCATGGAGGTCGCTGAGCTGCACCAGGCGGAGGCCGTCCAGGCCCGGCGGCAGGTCCGGGAAGAAGAGCTGCTGGCGGGTGATCTCCGGATCGCCGTAGGCCTCCCGGGCGCCGCCATAGCCCAGGGCCGCGGCCGCGCCCACCCCGGCGACGGCGGCCGTGCGCAGGAAGGCCCGGCGGGACGGATCCACCCCCGCCTCGTCGGCCTCCGGGCCGGGGTCCGGGTGCCGGAACAGGCGCCAGAGGCCCTCGGCGGCCATGGCCAGGCAGAGGTGGAGGAAGGTCAGGGCCTGGAAGTAGAAGCCCAGGCGGGCCAGGAAGCGGAAGAGCCCGGGCAGGGGCACCTCGCCGGGCGCCAGGAAGCGCACCGCGGCGTAGAGCACCAGGGGCAGGTGGAGGGCCACCAGGGCCCAGGGCAGTCCGCGGTGGGAGCGCTCCGGCAGTTCCAGGCGCAGCAACTGCAGGTGCAGCAGCTGCAGCAGCCCGATGACGAGGATGACGGCCACGAACCCCATGGGCCCTCCAGCATGGCAGGCCCCGGGGCGGGGCGGGTATCAAGGCCGGAGGATCACGCTCAGGGTGGCCACGGTGCGGTGGCGCATGACGCCGTCCAGGGGCCGATGCACGCCCAGGGCGAACTGGAGGTTGCCCGCCACGCGCCGGAGGATGTCCAGGGGCAGGTTCAGGCGCGCGCTGTCCAGTTCCAGGCCCACCACCCGCAGGGCCGCGGGCCGGGCCTCGGCGGCGTCCCACACCGTGCTGTGCTCCAGGTAGGCGGAGAGGGGACCGAAGCCCAGATCGCCCCGGAGGCGCCGGAAGCGATCCCCCGTGGCCTGGTAGGCGGGTAGGGCCGGCTGGGCCACGCGGTTGAGGTCCAGGCTCGCGGGCAGCAGCGAAGTGGCCACGCCCCCCAGGTGGAAACGGTCCAGGGCCGTGGGGTCGCCGGAGAGGCGGCCCTGTTCCCAGCGCAGGGTCACGGGCACCCAGGGGTTGATCCAGCGGGCGGCGAGGGCGCCCCGGGCGAGGGTCCAGTCATGCCCGTCCGTGCGGCCGCTCTGGGCGGTGAGGCTGGCGCCCACGCTGGCCCCTTCCCGGTCCACCAGCCAGTAGGAATCCCACGCGCCCCGGAGGCCCGCCGCGCGACGGTCCACCGTGGGGCCCTCCACGAAGGCCACCCGCTCGAAGGCCACGGAGGGCGTGAGGGTGAAGCCCGGCCGGCCCAGATCCTCCCGGGTGAAGGCCAGCTCTGCCCCGCGCCGCTCCCGGTCGAACCCGGTGACGGGGCCGAAACGCTGGGCGGAGGGGCGCTCCAGCTCCGAGAACAGCTGGAAGGAGGGTGCCCAGCGCCAGCCGTGCCAGGAGACGCCGGCCTCGCCGCCCCGGGGGCCCGCCCCGTCCCCGATGCCCGCGAGCACCTGCCCGTTGAGGCGGCCCAGGATGTCGTTGAAGCCGGCGCCCACCTGGGCGGACCGGCCTGCGGGCGTGAGGCTGTACCCCCCGATGGAGAAGACCTTCAGGCTTTCGGCCACCCGGTAGGGATGGGGCTCCGGCGCGGGGCCCGGCGGGGGCAGGGTGTCCGGCGCGTCCGGCTCCGGCAGCACCGTGCCCGGGGCCATGGGGGCAGCGTCCGCGGGCAGGGGCGCCGCGGGCAGGGGCGTGGGATCGTCCAGACGACGGATCTCCACGCCCGTGGCGGTCAGACGGGCATAGAAGACGGGCTTTCCCCCCGGCGCGGCGGCAGGATCCCAGGCGGCGGCCAGGGTGCGCGTCAGGGGCCGGCCCGCCGCATCCTCCAGGTTCCAGATGCCATCCAGGTTCGCCCAGCGCAGGGCCGGGGCCGGCGTGGCCGTCGGGCCCGCGGGGGCCGGTGTGCCGCCCCGCAGGGTCCAGGTGCGCCGGTGGGGCTGGAGGACGCCTTCCGCATCGGGCAGCCGCAGCTGGAACCCGATGCGATCGGGGCCCTCCCAGACCGGGTCCCGGGGCATGGATCCATCCAGGGCCGGGATGCGCCAGGTGGGCGCCACGGTGGGCACCCGGGGCGGATGGTCGGGCAGATCCTCGGGATCCTTCGGAGCCTGGGGTGCGGGTTTCGGGGCGCGCAGATCCCAGACGTAGATGCCGGGCCGCTGGGGATCCTCCACCTGGGCCAGCAGCTTGCTGCCGTCCGGGCTCACCGCCAGGTGGTCCGCCCAGCCGTCGAGATGGGTGAAGACCTCGCCTTCCCGGAGGACGTGGGCGGCTTCCGCCCGGCGCTCGAGCTCCAGGGCGTCGTGGGTCACTTCGGCGCAGAAGCGCTGGTAGCCGTCCTTGGGGCCGAAGCCGAAGGTGGCCGTGAAGGCGCGGTCGAACTCGGGGTGCGCCGGGCTGGCCAGGCGCTTCCAGAGGCCCTGGAGCACCTTGGGATCGTCCGAGCGCCGCACCAGCCATTCCAGGTAGGCGCTGCCCTCCAGGTAGGCCATGGCGCCGCCCAGGAACCCCTGTCCGCCGTTCAGAGCGTCATAGGGCGTCAGCTTGCCTTCCCGCGCCCACTGCCGGAGCACCGCCGCGCGGTAGGCGCCATGGGGACGCCCGCTGCCGGTGAGTTCGCCCTCCACCAGGGTGGCGTAGCCCTCGGTCACCCAGCGGGGGCAGGTCTCCGCCAGCGGTCCCAGCACCGCCGTCCAGCGCCGCCACAGCCCCGGTTTGCGGGCGGGCCAGAGCAGATGGTTCATGTGGGTCAGTTCGTGGGCCAGGAGCAGCTCCGGCCAGTCCCGCAGGTGGCCGATGACGGAATCCCGCTTCGGCGGCGTTTTCCAGAGCACCACGAAGGGCCGCCTCGGCAGGGGGAATGCCATGCCGTTGGCCGTCATGGCGGGATCCAGGATCAGGATGTCCATGGGCTTGGGATAGGCATAGCCCACCACGCCCAGGTAGCGGGCCTGGACGCCCTCGGCACGCGCGGCGACCTCCCGGCCGAACGCCTCGAAGGCCACCGGGCAGTGGATGCGGAAATGGGCGGTGGTGAAAGTCACCCAGGGCGCATCGGGCGCCTGGACCCGGGGCGCGGCCAGGGCCGGAAGGGCGAAGAGGACGGGCAGAAGGACCGAGCGGCGCATGGCTCCAGTGTGCCCAACCCGTGATGCAGATCACTTTCTGAGATCTGGTCTCATAGAGAGACTTGATAGAAATGATATTTAGAATAAGACTCAATCTCATGAAATGGAGAAACGTTTCCCTTCTCTGCCTTCCCGCCCTGGTGGCGTCGCCGGGCCTGGACCGCAGCGTGCTGGCGATGGGAACCCGTCTCGACCTTCACCTGGAAGGTCCGGGGCACCTGGACGCGGCCTCGGAGGCCGCCCTGCGGGAATCGGCCCGGATCGAGGCCGCCTGCTCCACCTGGAAGCCGGCCTCGGCCTGGAGCCGGCTGAACGCCGCCGGGGGGCGGCCGGTGGCCCTGGCGCCGGAATGGCTGGAGGTGCTGGCGCAGGCCCAGGCCTGGCAGCGCCGCACGGAGGGCGCCTTCGACCCGGTGCTCATGGCCTTGATGCGGGTCTGGGACATCCGGGGCGGGGGGCATCGCCATCCTTCGGCGGAGGAGCTGGCCCGGGCCCGGCGGGCCGCGGGTTCGGCGCTCCTGGTCCTGGACCGGAAGGCCGGCACGGCCCGGTTGCGGGATCCCGAGGCAGGCGTCGAGGAGGGCGGCTTCCTCAAGGGCTACGCCCTGGACCGGATGCGGGCCGCGGCGGGGACGCCCGGGGGCCTCCTCAACTTCGGCGGGCAGCTGCTGGCCTGGGGCCGCCCCGTGGAGGCCTCCATCGCGGACCCGCAGGACCGTCAGCGGCCGCGGCTCTCGATCCGGCTGAAGGACGCCTCGCTCTCCGGCAGCGGCACCTCCGAACGGGGCCGCCACATCCTCGATCCGCGCACCGGGCGGCGCTGCCCGGCCTGGGGCAGCGTGGCGGTGGTGGCGCCGGACGGCCTCACGGCGGACATCCTCTCCACCGCCCTCTACGTGCTGGGCCCCGAGCGGGGCCTGGCCTGGGCCGATCGCCACGGCACGGCGGCGGCCTTCCTGCTGAACGACGGAACCATCCGGATGAGCCCGGCGTTCCGCGCCCTGCACCCCAAGGAGCTGCGATGAAGCCACCGTTGACACCCCGTCTGACCCCCCTCGTCCTCGCGCTGCTGGCCCTGCCGGCCCTGGCGCAGACCCCGCCCACGCCAGACTCGCGCACGGCGGATCAGCGCATCGCGGAGCTGGAGCGGCGCCTGGACGCCATGTCCCTGGCGCTGGAAGCCCAGATGGCGGGCACGGCCATGCCCGCGGCGCCCCAGGAGGGCCGCTACGGGATGGCCCCCGGCGCCAGCAAGGTCTACGGGGCCCCCGCGGGCCTCAGCATCGGCGGGTACGGGGAGTTCCTCTACCAGGGGAAGGCCTCGACCCTGCAGGATGGCACCCACGTCGGCGCCGATAAGTCGGTGGACGCCCTGCGGATGGTCCTCTACACGGGCTACAAGTTCACGGACCGCATCGTGTTCGATTCGGAGATCGAGTTCGAGCACGGCGGCTACGCCGACGAGCATCCGGAGGGCGAGGCCATCGCGGAGTTCTACTACCTCGACTTCCTCCTGTCCAAGGCCGTGAACCTGCGGGCCGGCCAGATGCTCGTGCCCATGGGCTTCATCAACGAAATCCACGAGCCGCCCACCTTCCTGGGGGCCCGCCGGCCCCTGGTGGAGCAGGTGCTCATCCCCACCACCTGGCACGAGAACGGCGTGGGCCTGCACGGGGACCTGCCGGGCCACCTGACCTACCGCGTCTACCTGATGGACGGACTGGAAGCCTCGCGCTTCAACGCCCAGGGCATCGCCGACGGGCGCCAGGACGGCAACAAGGCCCACGCGCAGAGCCCGGCCTGGACGGGCCGCCTGGACTGGCGGCCGGCGCCGGGCCTCCTCCTCGGCGGCAGCTTCTACACGGGCAACAGCAACCAGACGGGCACGGGGGAGGCCATCCAGACCACCCTCTGGGACGTCCACACGGAATGCAAGGCCGAGGGGTTCCAGGCGCGGGCGCTCTACACCCGCACCACCCTCAGCCAGGCGGGGGTCGCGGCCCTGGCCCCCGCGGACCCGGCCCGGGAGGTGGGCGTGCGCCAGTGGGGCGGCTACCTGGAGGCGGGCTACGACCTGTTGCGGGGATCGCAGCAGGCCCTGATTCCCTACGCGCGCTGGGAACGCCTGGACGCGCAGCAGGCCGTGGTCTCGGGCGTGTTCGTGGACGGGGCCCAGGACCAGAGCCTGGTGACGGCGGGGCTGGCCTACAAGCCCATTCCGCAGATCGCGGTCAAGGCCGACTGGACCCGCGGGGAGAACCGCGCCCGCACGGGCCGCAACCAGTTCAGCCTCTCCCTCGGCTACACCTTCTGAGGCCGCCATGATCCGTGTCCTCGCCCCCCTCGCCCTGACCCTGCCGCTCTTCGCGGCCCTACCCACGCCCCAGGAGGCCATGGCCCTGGCCTTCCCCGGGGCCCAGCTGACCCGCGTGGAGCACATCCTCACCGACGGCCAGGCCGAGCGGGTCCGGGCCCTGGCCCAGGGCGACCTGCCGGGCCGGTGGTTCGTGACCTATGAGGCCCGGCAAGCGGGGCGCCTGGTGGGGGTGGCCTTCTTCGACTCGCACCGGGTGCGCACCCTCAACGAAACCCTGATGGTGGCCGTGTCGGCGCAGGGACGCATCCTCCGGGTGGAGACCGTGGTCTTCCAGGAGCCCCAGGACTACCGGGCCCGGCCGGCCTGGGTGAAGCAGTTCGAGGGGAAGGCCCTCGACGACCGGCTGACTCTGAAGGGCGAGATCCACCCCCTCTCCGGGGCCACCCTCACCGCCCACGCCATGACCGACGCCGCGAGGCGCTGCCTGGCCCTCGACCAGGTGCTCTACGGAGGCGGGGAATGAGCCCTATCCAGGAGTTCACGCCAAGCTGGAACGCAGAGGCCACAGAGGATCAGGGAAGACACGGAGGACGGTGCGGGTTCCCACGGCCATCGGCATCGGCACCACGGGTTGCCTCTGTGCCTTCTGTGGCGCTCGGTGTCCTCTGCGTTCCGCTTCTTAGCCTCAGCACGCATGGAGGCGCTTGATATGAGCCCCCTTGAACGCTGGAGCCTCCATGTCGCGGCCTGGCTGACGGCGGCCACGGGGTTCCTGGACGGCGGCCTGCGCTGGTTTGGCCAGCGCATGGGCGAGTTCGGACCGGAGCCCAGTCCCTGGCTGGGGACGGCCCAGCACCTCCACGTGCTGGTGGCGCCCCTGCTGGTGTTCACGCTGGGTGTGCTGGTGCGCGGCCATCTCTGGGCCCGCCTGCGGGGGGGACCGGCGGGGCGGCGCACGGGCCTCGCCCTGGCCGGGCTCATCGCGCCCATGGTGCTGTCGGGCTACGCCGTGCAGGTGGCCGTGGAGCCCGCCTGGCGGACGGCCTTCTCCTGGGCCCATGGGATCAGTGCCGGCCTCTTCCTGGCGGCCTACGGGGGGCACGTGCTGCGGCCCCTCCTCGTTCCGCGGGCGGCGCCCGGCGCGCGACAGCTGGGGGCCGATAGCTGATAGCGTTGAGGCCATGTCCCGGATTCGCATCCTCTCTGACCAGGTGGCGAACCAGATCGCCGCTGGGGAGGTCGTGGAGCGGCCTGCGTCCGTGCTCAAGGAGCTGGTGGAGAACGCCCTGGACGCCGGGGCCACGCGGATCGAGGTGGCCTGGGAAGACGGGGGCAAGCGCCTCCTGGAGGTGGCCGACGACGGCTCGGGCATGGCGCGGGATGAGCTGTACCTGGCCCTCGAGCGTCACGCCACCAGCAAGGTGCGGACGGCGGACGACCTGGGCCACCTCGCCACCTTCGGCTTCCGGGGTGAGGCCCTGCCCAGCATCGCCAGCGTGAGCCGCTTCGACCTGGCCAGCGCCGAGGCCGAGGGCGCAGGCCACCGCCTCCGCTGCGAGTTCGGCGTGGTCCGGGAAGTGGCGCCCCTCGCCCGCAGTCGCGGCACGACCGTGACCGTGCGCGATCTCTTCGCCCAGCTGCCCGCGCGGCGCCGCTTCCTCAAGTCCACGGACACGGAGCACGCGCAGCTCTGGGGCGTGGCTGCCCGCATGGCCCTGGCTTCGCCGGGCGTCCACTGGACCCTGCGTCCGGATCGGGGGGCGCTCCTGGTGCTGCCGCCAGTGGCAGACCCCGGCCTGCGGCTGGCGCCGCTGCTGGGCGAGAAGATGGCGCGCCTGGTGCCCTTCGTGAATGGCGAGCCCCCCTGGTGCCTGCGGGGCTTCGTCTCACCCCCGGACCTCAGCTTCCGGGACCGCAACCACCTCTACCTCTTCGTGAACGGCCGCGCCGTGCGGGACCGGCTCCTGCTGGCGGCCCTGGCCGAGGCCTGGTCCGGCACCTTTGCCAAGGGCTCGTATCCGGCGGCCGTGCTGTTCCTGGAACTGCCGCCGGAAGCCGTGGATGTGAACGTCCATCCCACCAAGGCGGAGGTCCGGTTCCGCGATCCCCAGCGCCTCTTCGCCTGGGTGCGCGGCGCCACGGAGGAGGCCTGGGCCCAGCTCCGCGGCGGCCTGGCCTCGGTGCTGGAGCTGCCCCCCAAGCCCCTGGAGGCCGAGTTCGAGCTGAACCCCTCCCGCCGGGGCGAGGCCCAGCATCCCCGCCTCTGGTCCGACCATTCCGGTGGGGCCCTCGGCGCCGTGGAGGCCCTGGCCAACGCCTTCGAGACCCGGCCCCTGGATCGCCCCTACGCCTACGCGGCCGCCTACGCGGCCGAGGCCCCGGGCGTGGCGGAACCCGGCCAAGGGGCCGGCCTGCGCTTCCTGGGCTCCTTCCAGCAGACCTACCTGCTCGTGGAGGTGGACGGCGACCCGGGCCCGGAACTCTGGATCGTGGACCAGCATGTGGCCCATGAGCGGGTGCTCTTCGAGCGGCTCTTCCTGCGCCGCCACGCCCCGGCCATCCAGCCCCTCCTGCCGCCCCAGGCCGTGCGCCTGGGCCCCGAGGCCGTGGCGCGGCTCGCCCCCTTCCTGGAGGAATTGAACGCCGTGGGGGTGGAGGCCGATGCCTTCGGCGAGGACGCCCTGGTGGTGCGCGGCCTTCCGGACTTCCTGGCGGACCGCGATCCCCAGGCCCTGCTGGAGGATCTGCTGGCCCGCCTGGAGCGCGAAGGTCGCGTGGACCTGGACACCTTCCGCCGCGACCTCAACGCCGAACTGGCCTGCCGCGCCGCCATCAAGAAGCACCACGCCCTGCCCCCCGACCTCGCCCTGGCCCTCGTCCGCGACCTCCTCGCCTGCCAAGTCCCCAACACCTGCCCCCACGGCCGCCCGATTATCAAGAAACTCAGCCTGGGGGACCTGGAGCGGAGTTTCGGGAGACGGGTGTAGGCGCCTATCGTCAGCTTTGCTTTGGAAGTCGGCCTTTCTGGATCCTCTCTTCTGAGGATCGCTTTCGCAGGATGAACTCCAAGGCACATTCACCCACAGGGGTAAGAGTCTGATCGGTGCGAAGTAAATCGAAACGAAACGAGGCGTCAAGGAGTTCCACCTTGAGCGTCTGGGCTTGATCAGCGAATTCAGCCACTAGAGTTGTCAGATTGATGGAACGGTTGGACCAGCTTTGGGGCTTGTGGAGCGTGAAGGTCCACTTGTGGTCGGGATTCCAGGTGGATGGGAAAACCCCTTGCTCATAGAGATCCTCATCGGGAATGGTAACAATCAAGTGTCCCCCTGGTTTCAGAACCCGAAGCCAATGGGATAGGGCCTCGCGTGGGTCGACCATGTGTTCAAGGCAATGGCTCGAATGGACAAAATCCAGGGACTCATCCGGGATACTGGCCAGATACTGAGCGTCTCCATCCTGGATGTCCCAGTCTCGGCAACTCTGTATCAACGGAAACTGCTCCGCATACTGCGCGAGGCTGTCTGATCCGGCACCTACATCGATGCCATGGCCGATGAAGTATCGAGTTGCGAATCGGATATCGTGAAGACGGCGCATCAGGGCTTTGCTCGCCTCGTGCATGGTGCCTCCGGTGGTGATGGTTTCGAGTGGGCCCTGCCATTGTTGGGGCCGAAGGCCAGGGACCGAACGGGTGGAATCGGGGTGGTCGGTGGCTCCTGTTTGATTCAACTGCTGGAGCAGTCGAGCTTGGTCCGACAAGGTGAGTGAACCCAGTGGTAGCAGCGAAGGGGCGCGGGCGAGTCGTGTCTGGAACTCAGCATCTTTTGTGAGGATGTGCAAGCCGTTGGCCGACGAGAAGTACATGGCACCCAGACGCTCTCCAAGTCGTTTCAGGGATTCAGATGTGTAAAAGCTTACATGCTGGCCATGGGCCGTACCGAGATACCCCCAGTCATCAAGGGGCTCATTTCTCGAATCGGGGATGAGTTCGGTAGTGAATATTACTGAGGGGCCATAGCGGAGGATCTCGGCAACTTGTTTTATGGGGTCCGGAAGGTGTTCGAAGACCTCGAAGGCTGTGACTAGGTCGAAATGGTGTTCTGTAGAAGGCAGATTCTCAAGGTCGAATCCCAGTGCTAAAGAGTTCAGGACGAATTTGTCCTGCCGGTAGAAATCGAAACCACGATCGCGCATCAGGCGCACGAACAATCCTGTGCCACCTCCGAAATCCAGGAACCGACCGTCTAACCGACAGGTGCGCCTAATAATTCCCTCAACCTGGGGGGCTAGCAGACCGGGACGTTGGACTATTCCGGTATCTATCGCAATTATATGGTCAGAATAAGATTCGATAAGCCAATGTGGCTCGTCGGTTCGCACGAATCCGCAGACTCCACACCGCCAGTAATCGACCTCGTGCTTATTCATTACAAGGCGTCGGAAGACCCAAGTCATAGACCGGTTGCAGATTGGGCACTCCCTAGATTTCATGTCTTGGGGTGGAATTTTGGATACAGGAGGGTGATTAATGGGCTTCGGGCCTGCGGTCTCGATCAGATTTTGCTGAGATGATGACTCCTCGGGGCGAACGATCGTGTGTCGGACAGCCTCCAAGAGTCCTCGTCCTAAATTCGCATCGGGCTCCAGGTGATTTCCTTCGGCCCATTCGTTCCATGCGTTGAGAAAGACCAGTCGTCGATCCCGGTCCCTATGTTGGACACGCTGAATCTCGAGGTCTAGCCAGGCTCCGAATTGCTCTGGGGTGGGATCCGCCAGAATGAAGGATCCCTTGGCGCGACGGGCGGTGTTGTCCCAACCGGGTACTACGGAGGCGAATACGTCCGCCGTATGGCTGGTCCGCTCGGAAAGCGCTGCGAAAAGGGGCCAGACATTTTGGTACTGGGCGATCACGGCCGCAGTTCGAGTGGTCGGCACGACGCGGTTTGCCTGGTCGAGACGGGCTTGATGGGCGAAGACGTCGAAGTTCGGCTGAAAGAGCAACTCGCCATCAAAGCCGACCTCCCGCCAGGGGCGGGATTGGTTCTGGAACGACGTGATGATGGCCACAAGATAGAGGCCAGGTAGACCAGCCTCCTGGGCCAAGCGGCGCCAGAGGGCAATGGTCCGGGCGGGGTTGGGCAAATCACCAGGCCGATAGATGAGGAACATGGGGCGCCCGTCCACTGCGAGGGCGCGCCGATCTTTGAGAAAGGGGAGCAGCCAGGCGAAGTGCGCCGCGTCATCGCGATCCCCTCCATAGGTCTGGGCTTGAAGGATCTCGGATGCTTGCCCGTCCCACCGACGCGTCCAGTTCTCGTTGGCCCAGGCCAAGCAGAAGGGGAAATTCGGTGCCCCCGACGATAGAGTTTCGAGGAGGGGGTGTTCGAGCAGCAGCTTGCCGTCGAACCAGTAGTGCCAGAAGCAAAACCCCTCAATGCCATATTCCCTTGCGAGTCGAGCCTGGGCCTCCCGGGCCTCGGGGAGCCGCAGGTCGTAGAAGCCCAGCTCCCCGGGCAGCTGGGGCTGGTGGTGACCGGGGAACAGGGGCTGGGCCTTGGCCACGTTCGTCCATTCCGTGAAGCCCCTGCCCCACCAGCGGTCGTTTTCGGGAATGGGGTGGAACTGCGGCAGGTGAAACGCGATGAGGCGGGCGCGGGGGGATCCGTCGGCCCGGTCCCCCGCTCCTCCGGCCGGCTCGTCCCAGAGGGCCTGGCGCACCTGGGCAGCGACCAGGTCCAACGCGAGGTTGCTGGCCGGCTCGCCGGCCGGGGCCCGAAGGAGGGTGGCGGTGGTCCCACGGCCGTAGTCGCCGCTGAAGGGCGTGTAGTGGTCGAAGATGCGGTACTTCCCCAGCAGGACGAGGCCTCTGGTTCCCAGGGCGTTGGCCATGTGGGCCGGACCGCTGTCCACGCCGATGAAAAGTCGGGCCCGCCGGATAACCTCGGCGGATTCCAGAAGGCTCAGCTGGCCGCACAGGTTGAGGTAGGTTCCCGTTCCTGTCCCGGTGAACTCGGCGCAGACGGCACGGGTTCCGACCTCCACGACGGGCATCCCCATGTCCTGGAGGATCTGGCCCACCAGCGCCCGCCAGCGCTCATCGCGCCAGTTGCGCGTCTCCTCGGCGGAGTCGGCGTGGATGACGACGTAGCGGGGGGGCAGGCCCAGGCGGTTCACCTGCTCTGCCACCGCTGCGGGAAGGTGCATCCGCGGCTGAAGGTCCAGGGGCGGGAGCCCGGCGCCCTGGCAGAAGGCCGCGAGCAGGCTGCCGTGCTGATAGTAGTGGGTGACATCCACCTCGAGCAGGCCGATGTCCTTGTCGAGGATCTGGCCCGTGACCGTGCACCGCCGCTTGTTGACATGCAGGTCCACGATCTCGTCGTAGGTCCCCTCCCGTTTGAGGCGGATCCAGTCCCCGAGGCAGTCCACGACCAGTGTCTGGTCCAGGTCGGGATGGTACTTCACCAGTTCCTCGTAAGTCCGCCCGGTCACCCAGGTGAGGTGGGCCTCGGGGTTCTGCTCGCGGAGGTAGCGGATCACGGGTTCGCAGGCCACGATGTCGCCCATGTGCTCCACCAGGCCGATGGCAATCCGTTTCGGCGCGCGTTCCCGCCGCCGCGCCTCAAGCTCGGGCTGGTCGGCGCCCCGGCGCTTCCGGGCCACGATGATCATGTCCTCGGGGATGATGCCCTTGTTGAGTTCCAGGATCTCGAGGCCGGCCCAGTCCAGCAGGGTGGCTACGTTCTGCCGGTCGAACAGGTAGAGGTGCTCCAGCGGTTTGAACTGCATCCAGCCCTGGTCGTTTTCCTGGTAGCACGGGGTCTGGAAGACGCAGATTCCGTCGTCCTCCAGGTGGTCGCGGATGGCGAGCAGGGTCCCCACCGGATCGGTAAAGTGCTCGAGGACGTCAAAGGCCGCGATCACCTCGTAGCGCGGGAAGGGGAGTTCCACCCTCGGGAACATCCCCGGTACGACATGATCCAGGCCGAAGTTACGCTTCGCGAAGGCGCAGGTGGAGGGATCGATCTCGATTCCCACCAGCTGCCCGACACCCCGGGTCTTGCAGTAGTGGAGGAAGGACCCCTCCGAGCATCCGATCTCCAGCAGCGAGGCGGGCTTCGGCTTGTGCCGCGTCATGGCCTCGTACCAGATGGGGCAACGCTCGCCCAGGATGACGCGCTGGCGTTCCTCGATGGTTGGGAAGTCCAAGCTGGCCATGTAGTCATGCCAGTAGCCGTCGAAGCTGTAGAACGTCTCGAGGTCGGCGTCGGTCCTGGGCTCGTTCGAGACGAAGGTGCCGCAGGCCTCGCAACGGTCGTACCCGGGGTGGAGGGAGGCCCATAGGGCCCCGCCACACCAGCACTTGGGGTACAGCCGCGCGTGCCGCGTTGCAGCCGGCGCGATGAGGGGGGCGGGCGTGGCCTGCAGCAGATCCAGGAACATCCGCCCCACAGCCTCCACGCTGTAGCGCGCGTCCACGAAGGCGCGGCCGGCCTGGGCCATGGCCTCCCAGGCGGCGCGGTCGTCGTGCAGGCGGGCGATGGCCCGTGCGAAGGCGTCGGCGTCGTCCGCGACCAGGACGTGGCGGCCGTCCTCGAGGCCCATACCCTCGGCACCGATGAGGGTGGTGACCACGGGGATGCCGCGGGACAGGGCCTCGCCGACCTTCCCCTTCATGCCGGCGCCGACCCGGAGCGGGGCCACTGAGACACGGGCCGCGTCCAGGTGGGGCGCCGTGTCCGGGACCCAGCCAAGTACGGCCACGTCCGCGCTGGCGAGGGCCTGGACTGCGGCAGGAGGGTTCGGTCCTACGATGGTGAGGTGTGTGCCAGGGATGAGGGCCTGCACTCTCGGCATGATCTCCTGGCAGAGCCACAGGGCTGCATCTACGTTCGGGGTGTGGTTGAAGTTCCCGACGAAGACCAGCCCCTTCCGGGTCTCCCAGCCGGGGGTCTTCCCCACGGGTGGGTGGATGTTCGGGATGACGGTGGTCGGCACGGCGAGCCCGGCCTTTCGCAGCACGGCGGCATCCGCGTCGGTGACGGTGACCACCCGGTCGGCCTGGGCGTAGATCCGCAGCTCCCGCTCGCGGGTCTGGGCCGCCCTCGCCAGCGCCGCAGCATCCCCGGCCAATTCGGCCTGTCGGGTCTCCCGCAGGAAGTGCACATCCACGGTATCCACGACCACCATGGTGCCCGGTGAGATTCGCCGGATGTCTGGGAGGTACTGCTCGGCGATGTCGTAAAAGGAGAGCCAAGCCACCTGGCAGGGGTGCTCGGCCAGGATCCGCGCCAGATCGATCATGGGCGCGGTGCAAGCCTGACCGAACTGGGCCAATTTCTCAGGATCCGTGGCGTACACCTTGACGCCAAGGGATTCGAGCTGTCGCTGGTAGGACTCCTGGCCTCGCCCATCCCTCGCAATGTAGGTGACGTCCCATTTGAGGGCTCTGAGGATCATGATGATCCGGAAGAGGCGGAGGGATCCCGAGGCCCGGTCGTGCAGTGGGAGGAAGGGATCCACGATGAGCATGTGGGGGGCCGGGGCGCTGGACAGCGCGGCCTGCGGTTCCAGACGCCGGCGGTCCGCTGTCACGGGGGGGCGGCCGGTTTCCGATGGCGGCGGGTCCTGCTTCGCGAGGGCCTCCGCCCACTTGGCGACGAACGTCTCGCGATTGATGGCCTGGTAGCGCTTGAACCCGCTCGTCAGGTCCGTGCCCGCGGTGATGCCCTCGAAATGGATGACGGTGGAGGTCGGGCAGTACATGACCTTGTAGCCGAGGCTGCGGAGCCCGAAACAGAGATCCGTATCCTCGTAGTAGGCGGGGGCGTACCGCCGATCAAATCCGCCGAGCCGTTCGAACAGGTCCCGCCGGACCATCAGGGCGGCTCCGGAGCAGTAGTCCACCTCGGCGGGGGTGTTGAAGGCCGGATCGAGGGGGTCCCCGAACCGGCCGAAGTTCCAGCCGCTCCCGTCCCGGAAGATGAGCCCCCCGGCCTCCTGGAGCCGGCCATCCGGGTAAACGAGCTGGGCCCCGGCGGCTCCGACGGTGGGATCGCCCTCGAGCACCGCCACCAGCGCTTCCAGCCAGCCGGGCAGGGGGGCTGTGTCGTTGTTGAGAAACACGAGGTAGCGCCCCTCTGCTTCAGCGGCACCTTGGTTGCAGGCGTCCACGAACCCCCGGTTCTCCGAATTGGTGATGACCTTGACCCGGCCCGTCAGGTTCGAGAGGAAGGCCGGGGTAGCGTCAGTGGAGGCGTTGTCGATGAAGATGGCCTCGTAGAGGGATGCGGGCGTTCCCTCCCTCAGCTTCTCCACGCACTGCTGGGTGAACTCCACCTTGTTGAACACCGGGATGATCAGGCTGCAGAGCGGGGGGCGGGAGGGCGATACCTCCGCTTCTCCGGCCAGGACCTTCCGCAGGATCTCCACTTCGCTCCGGGCCGACATCACCTCGTAGGCCCTGCTCTCCAGGGCGTGCCGAGCCGCCTCGTCGGCCACCAGCTCTCGACAGGCCGCGACGAGCTGGTCGTAGGGGACGAATCGGGCGGCGCCTGCCAGCCCCGGCTCAAGATCAGTCTCCAGGCTGCATTCCGTGACCACGGCCTTGCGGTTCGCCCATAGGTAGGAGAGGCGGACCATCTCGAGGATGCTGGTCTCGTAGTAGTGGAGGTTCAGGACCACCTTGGCACGGGCGATCAGGGCGTCGCGTTCGCTGCCGTAGACGCCGAAGGCGGTATGAACGCGAAGGCCCTCCTTCTTCAAGCCCTCGATCACCTGGTGGCGCCGGTCGTTGATGGAGCCGTAGAAGAGCACATCGATGTCCTGGTCCGGCGCCGTGGGAATCCGGGTCAGCCCGGGCATGGTGCCGATGGGGACGTGCTGGATCGCACCCGGGAATCCCGACCGGTGGAGGATGCCGATGTTCCTTCGGCTGTAGTCCCATATCTCGCAGCGTTCGGACAGGCGCACCAGCCGGTCCACGAACGGCCGGTTCCCTTCATCCATCTGCTCGAGGTTGTAGAGGATGCATTGGGCGGGAAGCTCGGCCTCCTGGGTCTCGGTGAGCAGGTGCCACCCCAGGACCAGATTCACGGCGGTGGGATCGAAGCGGGTCTCGGCCAGCCCGGTGGGGGATCCCAGCTCCAGGAAGGCATCTCGCAGGGTCTCGGCCAATTCGGCAAAAGTTTCCGAGTGCGTATAGCCCTGCGGCTTCACCGGGACGATCTGGATGGCGGGCGATGGCATGAAGGCTCCTATCCACGGGGCTGGGGGCGGGGGCGAAACGCAAGGCGGGCGGGGTGGAACGGGTGGAGGCAGCCGGAGCTGGGGCTGAGGAGCGGGTTGACGGTTTCAGGCCATACCCGGGAAATGTCTAGCAAAAGCGATTCCCGGCAAGGCGTGCGGAGGAACCCCGTCCCGTGATGTTTCATCCGGGCTCCGAGCCGGAATCTCTCTCCCACTGCTCCCGCTCCGCCACCAGATCCACGCCCAGCCGCTTGGCGGCGGTATAGAGGGCGGGTCTTGCGAGGCCGAGGGTGCGGGCGGCTTCGGTGGCCTGGAAATGGGTGGCGCGGAGGGTGTCAAGGAGTAGGCGCCGCTGGAAGGCGCGGGTGCCTTCGGTCCAGGTGCCGGTCGTGAGATCGGGCTGGTCGAGCTCTGGGAAGTGGCGGGATTTCAGGAGGCCCTCCTCGCAGCGCAGCAGGGCCCGCTCCAGGGCGTGCATCAGCTCCCGCACGTTGCCGGGCCAGGGGTGCCGGGCCAGGGCCTCCGCGAGGCCCGGCGCCAGCGCCGGCACGGGGCTGCGGGCCGCCTCGGCCACGCGCGCCACCAGGCGGGGCACCAGGAAGGGGAACTCGTGGCGGCGGGCGGCCAGGGGCGGCAGGCGCAGCACCGCGCCCTGCAGGCGGAAGAGCAGATCCCGGCGGAAGCCGCCCGTGGCGGCGAGGTCGTCCAGCGGACGGTGGGTGGCGGCGGCGAAGCGCACATCCACCCGGATGGCGTGGTCCGAGCCCACCCGCCGGATCTCCCGCTCCTGGATCACCCGCAGCAGGAGGGACTGGAGGCGCGGCGAGAGATCGGCCACCTCGTCGAGGAAGAGGGTGCCGCCCCGGGCCATCTCGATGGCGCCGCGGCGGTCCTGGTGGGCGCCCGTGAAGGCGCCCTTCACATGGCCGAAGAGCTCGGATTCCAGCAGCCCCTCGGCGAAGGCGGAGCAGTTCACCGCCACCAGGGCGCCCGTGCGGCCCGAGCGCTGGTGCAGCTCCCGCGCGGCCAGCTCCTTGCCGCTGCCGGTGGGGCCCAGGATCAGCACGGGGAGGCTGGAGGGCGCCACGCGGTCCAGCTCCCGCAGGAGGGAGCCCATGGGTTCGCTGCCATCGGTGAGCAGCAGGCCCGGATCGGGGTGGGACGCCGGGAGGAGGCGCTCCCGGATCTGGGCGACCCAGGGGGCCAGGAGCAGGGGTTCGACCGGAGGGACCACGGGCGCGTCCGGGGGAAGGCCCACCAGCACGCCACCGACGGGGGCGCCCTCCCAGACCAGCGGATAGCCGCGCCAGACCCAGCCACCTTCAGCCACGGGGGCCAGGGCCCCATCCCGGGCCAGGCGGCCGAGGCAGCCGGCCGGTGGCAGCGCGCCCGCGCCCAGGTGCTCGACCCGGTCCCGCTCCATCCACGCCAGCCAGGTGGGATGGGGCCTTGCTGCGAGCCAGGCCTGGAGCAGGGCCCGGGGTTCGGTCTCCGGGACCGCCGGCGGGGCGGGCCAGAGCGCCTTCAGGCGGTTCTGGTGGCGCGGGGAGGCGGCGCGATCCGCGATGGACTGGAGGGCCAACAGCAGGCCCGCGGTCCGCAGCTCGGGCCGGGCTTCGAGGGCCTGGAGCCCCAGTTCCAGGCGGATGATCTGGTTGGGGCAATCGGACCAGGCGGCCCGGAAGGCCGAGGCATCGCCCCCGTGCCGGAGGAGGCGGTGGGTGGCCCAGGTGAGCCGGGTCTCGGGATCCAGGTCCCGCGGAACCGGTTGATCCAGGTCGCCGAGGTAGGCCTCCAGGAACCGCGCGAAGGGGTGGTCTGCCACGTGCGGCAGCGCCTTTGCGATGAGATCCCCCCGGCCCAGGTCCAGGGCGGCGCTGATGAGCAGGCCCCAGCCCTGGATGAATCCCGGGTGGGTCTGGACCAGGGCTGTGGCCACCGGCAACAGGGCCCCGGCCCCCTGGTGGACTTCCACCAGATGGGCTTCCTCCTGCTCCCGCCAGGGGGAGGGTAGCGGGCCCCGTATCTGGCGCCAGCGGCCATGGGCCGGGAGATCCGCCCAGAGGAGTGCCTCGAGCGCGGCGTTGGAGGCGGCCCGGTGGGCCCAGCCTGCGGCCCCCAGGCGGCGGAAATGGGCGTGGGCCAGGGTGAAGGCCCGCAGGGACCGCTCCGACTCGGCGGCTCCGTGGGCCCGCAGCCCCTCGGCCATCCAATGGAAGGGATCGGCGCAGGGGGCGAAGGCCGTGCCCCAGGCCGGGTACCCCGGGGTTGCGGCGGGAGACTCGCCGCCCCAGCGCACCCGGAGGCGGTCCCAGGTGGGATGGCCCGAGGGAGGCGGACAGGGCGGGCGCTGGAGTTCCTCCTGGAGATCCGCCGCCAGCGCGGTGGCCCAGCCCGGGGGCGGTTCCTGCGAGGGCGCCATCTGCAGCAGGAGGGCCAGGGAGGGATCCGGTGGTTCGCCGCCCGCCAGGCCGCCGGGCGCCAGGGGCGCCAGACCCTCGGGCGAGGCGCCGGGGGCCCGGGACCAGGCCCGGAGGCGCGGTTCGAGCATCCAGCGGCCCTCCGGCAGGGCGTGAAGCCACGGCGCCGCCTGGAAGGGGGCGAGGTCCGCCGGGAGGGCCGGCAGCACCAGGGGCCCCGCCTGGGGTTGGATGAGGGCCCAGGGCAGGCCTGGATCCAGGGGGCCTTCGGGGAGGAGGCGGCCCTCCGGATCCAGGTTCCCCAGAAGAAAAGCCCACCAGCCCGGCGGCAGCTCCTGGAGATCCGGTGGCACCAGGGCCTCGAGAAAGGGGGGCAGATGCAGGCGCCCCGAGGCGTCCACCGCGCCCAGCAGGGGAATCCAGCGCAGGCGCGTGGCGCGGTCCAGCAGCACCGTCCCGGCGGCCATCCAGGGAGCGCCATCCCCCGCCAGGAGGGCCTCCCAGCACCCGGCGAGCAGTTCGTCCTCCCGGGCGCCCCGGTTCTGCGCGGGGATGCGGGCGGTGCCGTGGCGGAGCCGCGCCACCCAGGCGGGATCCGGCCGGGGGGCGAAGGCTTCGGGAGCGCCCGGGGCCAGCGGCCCGAGGGGCTGGCGCGCGGTCGCCTCCAGGCGGGGCCAGCGCCCCTCCCGCCCTCCCAGCAGCCAGGCCTGGGCGAGGGCGGCGAGGGCCCAGGGGGGATCGCCCCAGCGCCGGCCGCGATCCAGTCCCCAGGGGGCCTTCCAGGAGCCCAGCCAGGCGGCGCTCAGCATGAAAGCATTCCGCGCCAGACGTCCCAGAAGCCCGGGAAGGTCTTGGCGACGCAGCCGGGATCCAGGAGGTCGCCCCCACAGACGAGTCCGCCCACGGCCGCGGCGAAGGCCATGCGGTGGTCGTTCCGGGGATTGAAGGGCGGGCGCGGTCCCGGCCGCGGGCCGGGCTGGATCCGCAGGGTGTGGCCGCCCTCGACGGCGGCCGTTCCGCCCAGCCAGCGGACCAGGTCGGCGGAGGCGTCGAGACGATCGCATTCCTTCAGGGGCAGGGTGTGGAGGCCGCAGAGGACGGAAGGCCCCGGGGCCAGGGCGGCCACGGCGGCGAGCACCGGGCCCAGGTCCGGGCAGTCGGTGAGATCGGCTTCCAGGCCGCGCCGCAGCGGCCCGGCCACGGCCAAGGTCTGGTCCGCCCCCCAGGTCACGGTGCAGCCGGCCTCGGCCAGGATCCCGGTCAGGGCGCGGTCCCCCTGGGGATCGTCGGCGTCCAGGGGGCCCAGTTCGAGGCGGCGGCCGGTGACGGCGGCGGCGGCCAGGAAGGCGGCGGCGGCGCTCCAGTCGCCCGGAAGGCGATGGCGCCCGGCCCGGAGCCGCCCGCCCGGGATCTCCCAGTGTCCGGCGGCCAGGGGGGCGTCGCAGCCGAAGTGCCGCAGCCAGTGGGTGGTGAGCGTGAGGTAGCTGGGGCTGGCGGCTTCCGTCCAGGTGAGCCGGCCTCCCTCGGGCAGGGCCGCGGCGGCCAGGGCCAGGCCCGTCAGGAACTGGCTGCTGGCGCGGGCGTCAACTTCCGCATCCAGCCGTCGGGGAATCCCGGGGGCGGGATGGAGCCACCCGCCGGGCCCCGCGGGTTTCCAGCGGGCGCCGCAGGCCCGCAGCGGGCGGAGCAGGGGCTGGAGGGGGCGCTGGAAGAGTCGGGGCTCACCCCGGAGTTCCACCGGACCTTCCGCGAACAGGGCGAGCCAGGGCAGCAGGAAGCGCAGGGTGGTGCCGGAGGCGCCCAGCCAGAGGGGCCCCTGGGCCCGGGGCCGGGCGCCGCCGGTGAGGCTCCAGGCGCCGTCTTCCGCGACCTCGAGGGGCACGCCCAAGCCCCTCAGGGCCCCGCGCATGCAGCGAGTGTCCTCGGCGTCGAGTCCGCCGGTGAGCTGGCTGGAACCCGGCGCCAGGGCCGCCAGTAGCAGGGCCCGGTTGGTGGCGGATTTGGAACCCGGGACCCGCACGGGGCCCAGGGCTGCGCCCGGTGCGGTGTCCTCCAGAAGCGACAGGATCATCTGGGCAGGGTGCCCGGTCCGGCCTGGGGCCGCAAGTTCCTTAGCTGAGGTTCTCGAGGATGGGCTGCGAGATGGTCTTGTGGGTCTGGATGTCGAATTGATAGACGCCGTAGAGATCAATGGTCTGCTTGTAGTTCAGGCGGATGGTGCAGGTGCCCGGCTGGCCTTCACCCCCGCCGCCACTCTTGCTGACCGAGATGGCGCCCTTCTGGGCCAGCACATCCAGCATGCCGAGATCGCGGGCCTTGTCCTTGACCTGCTTCTCCACCAGCTCCAGGGGCAGGCGGCTCGCGCTGGAGGCGATGAAGGTGCAGGCGTCCGTGAGGTTGTTGTTGGCGTAGTAGACGGGCACCACCTTGATGGCCGTGGCCACCAGGACCCCCAGTACGAGCAGGGTGAGCAGACACCCGACCTTGCCTTCGCCGCGTTGACGCTTCATGGGGATGCTCCTGATCATTTGAGGTCCTCCAGGGACTGCTGTGCCAGGGGAGCTACCCGGGGCCCATCGGGTCCGAACAGGGTGGCCTGAGGATACTTCAAGGCGTCCCGGAATGCCTGAAGGGCCTCCGTACGGTAGGCCAGACCCAGCCCCATGAAACAGCGGCCGGTCTCGTAGTCCAGGGTGCCCTGGCCGATGCCGGGGGCCGTTCCCAGGTGGGCATCGCGCAGCTCTTCGATGGCCCGGTCGTAGTCCCGGAAGTGCATCAAGGCCAGGCCGATCTCCAGTTTCAGGAGGTTGGCGGCGTCGCCCCTCGCGCCCAGGGCCTGCAAGCGGAGCTGGGCGAGGACGGCCGGGTAGGCGAATCGTGGCGAAGCCAGAGGCAGCTCCAGGGGCTCGCGGAGGATGGGCAGGTCCACGGGGGGGCCATCCGGTTGGAGGACGCGAACCGAGCCGTGGTTCGTGGCCTCCAGGAGACGGTGAAGGGCCGCGCGATCGGCCACGGCCTGGCCATCCACCTGGAGGATGGGTTCGTGCAGCTTCAGTCCGGCCTTCTGGACGGCCTCGGTGGCGGAGAGCACCCAGGGCCCCGGGATGCCTGGGAGATCCAGCAGGGTGGCACCCAGGCTGGGCTCGATGAGGGTGGGATGGGCATTGAGGCGGGCGATCAGGTTCCCGAGAGGATCGTCCTCCAGGGGTTTGACGATCAGGCGTTCCGTCTCCCCCTCGGGCGTGGAGAGCTGGAGCTCGACTTCATGGATGGCGGGCCCCGGCACTGGGGTGGCCAGGAGGAAGAGTTCCGCGTCGTGGGCGGCCTTGAGACGCGTCAGGGCGGCCTGGGGGGTTTCACCCGGCCGGGCGGTCTGGAAGGCCAGATGCTTCAGGCGGGGCCCCAGGCCGGCGAGCAGGCCTTGGATCCGGTCCCGGCCTGGGAAGTCCTGGCTGCCGTCCAGGCCCAGGAAGGCCAGCCGGGGCTTCGGCTTGACCTCCAGCGCGAGGGAGCCGCCTTCGGCCAGGGTGATGGCCTGGGTGTAGCCGCCGGAGGGGAAGCGCACCGCGAGGTCATAGGCCCCCGCACAGACCTGGAGGGCCTTGGCGGGCAAGGGCCCGCGATCCTCCCCGGACAGGAACAGCTCCCCGCCAGGCCAGGCGCTGGTGACCGTCAGCGTGGCCCGGGAAGGCTCAAGCCGAATGGGCTCCAGCACATGGTCCGCGAAGGGGGTGGCGAAGGAGGGATCCAGCGCCAGGCGCTTGGGGCGGTAGCAGGGGGCGCGCAGTTCAAGATCGTGCTTGCCCGGCTTCAGCCCATCCAGGACGAAGCCCGCGGACAGATCCTCCGGGCGGAGGCCCATGGGCACCGCGATGGCCAGGGCCTCGGGTCCGGCTTGGCCCTGGGTGCGGCCCAGGGGGCGGCCATCCAGGAAGACCTCCGCCCCGCTGGGCTGGACATAGATCGTGACCGTGGAGGAGGTGCGGGTGAGGGTGAAGGGCACGGGCTTCACATCCTGGGGGCCCAGGTCCACCGACACCGTGGCGGGCGCGTAGCCGGGGTGGATGTAGGTGAGCGTGTGGGGGCCGAAGGGGAGGAACTTGCGGGCCAGCAGGACGGCGGGCTTGCCGTCCACCTGCAGCTGGCCGCCCTCCGGGACGCAGGTCAGCTTCACCTGGGCCAGCTTCGCGGCCTTCAGACGGTCGAAGATGCCGGTCAGCCGCTGGGAGGTCAGCGTGCGGTCCACATCGAAGTCAGGGTTCAGGTCAATGAGCGCCTGGAGGCGGGTGGTGGCGCGGGCCTTGGTGGCGGGGTTGCGGTCATCCAGGACGGCCAGCCAGTTGTAGGTCTGGCAGAGGATGTCGGTCCAGGCTGGATCCAGGGTGGCCGCCTTCGGGGCCAGGGCGTCCAGCACCTGTTCGAACCGGGCGGTGGCGTCCACCCGGTCGCCCTGGGTGGCCCAGAGCGCCTTGGCCTGGGCGAAGGTGTCCTTCAGGGCGGCATCCTGGGCCCGCAGGAGGGGAGCGGTCAGCAGGCAGAGCAGCAGGAGGGGGCGGAGGCGCATGGGTCAGTCCAGGCGGTACAGGGTGTCGTTCCGCCGGTCGCAGAGGATCACGCCGCCGGAATGGTCCAGGACCAGGGAGGTGAAGCGTCCGCTGAGCCCCAGGGCCTTGAGGGTGGTCTGGCGGAGGACCGTGCCGTCGGGGCCGTAGACCACCACGCCCTCGCCGTAATCGCCGCCGTCCACCAGGGCGGCCACGTCGCCGACCGGATCCGAGGCCAGGGCCAGGACGTACTTGAAGGGCGCGGGCAGACCCTTTCCGTAGGGGACGCTCTGGTGCGGCTGGCCTTCCGCATCGAGGAAGTGGAGGCTGCGGTCCGTGTCCGAGGCCAGGGCCACGCCTCCGGTGGGGAGGGGGGCCAGGGCCACGGCCATCGGCGCGGGCAGGGTGCGGGGAGCACCGTCCGCCGGGAAAAGGGTGATGGCCGGCGTCTTGCTGTCCACGACCCAGAGTGTGCCCCAGCGATCCAGCCGGGCGCCGGTGATGGCATTCAGGGCACCCAGGGGTGTGGGGTTTCCCGCGTCCTTCACGAGGCTGTTGCGGGTCAGGATCCACAGGTCATCGGAGGGCGTGGGCACCAGAACCCGGGCCCCGGAAACGGAGGCCCCCACGGGCGAAAGGGCGCCGTCCACGAGCCGGGAAGCCTGGTCCAGGCTGTTCTGGTAGAGGAAGAGTGCCCCGGCGGGGTCGGAGGCCAACAGGGTGGGCGTCTTCAGCCATTTCTGCCGACCCTCGGGCCAGGGGCCCTGGAGCCGGAAGGGCGGGTGGAGGAGCCGGAGCTTGACGCGCACGGCCATGCGCCAGGCGGCTTCGGCGGCCAGCGGGCTTTTCGGGAACGTCGAACGGACGCGCTGGAGCAGCCGGAGACAGCCGGGCAGATCCCCCATGAGATCGAGGGTCTCTCCCGCCTCCAGCAGGGCGCGCGCCGCCAGGGGGCCTTCGGGGTGGAGGCGGTAGGCCTCGATGAAATGCTGGAGGGCCGGTCCCCATTGGCCCTGGTCCCGGTAGGCCTGGCCGAGCCCCTCATGGGCGCCGGCGGCAGCGGGGGTGTCGGGGAAGAGATCCACCACGCGGTGGAACTCGGCCATCGCCTCCTGCAGGTCCGCCGGGCGGTGGGCCTGGGCGGCCAGCAGGGTGCCCCGCAGCAGCAATCCGTCGGCGGCGACGGGAGACTTGAGGTAGTCGGCCTTCAGGCGGTCCAGCAGGGCCAGGGCGGCGGCGGGCTGGTGGGCCACCTCCGCCTGGTAATGGGCCATGCGCAGGAGGGCCCGGGGGGCGTAGGGGCTGAGCGGCGCCGCCTGGAGCAACTGCTGCCAGGTGCCCAGGGCCTCCGGGTAGGATTTGGCGGCATAGGCCCGTTCTCCGCTGTAGTAGAGACGCTCGGCCAGGCCGACATCCTGGGCCGGGGCGGCCAGGGCCGCGAGCAGCAGGATGGCGGCAGGACGGTGCCAGGGGAATGCTGCGGACATGGTCGCCTCGGGACTGAGAGCCATCATAGACCGGGCCCGGGGCCTCACGGTTCGAGGGCCTTGAGGAGCTGTTCGGGCGGGTAGGGCTTGTGGAGGATGCCCATCAGCCAGCCCTCGCTGCCCTCGGGGGCGGGATCCCTGGACGCGGTGGAGAGCAGCACCCACCGGCAATGGCGGGCCTCGACCTGGGCCTGGAGCCAGGGGCGGAGATCCGTGCCGGTTTCCATCTGCTCGGAGAGGAGCAGATCCACCGGCTGCGCCGCCAGGAGGGCTTCGGCCTCCGCGTGGGTGCCGGCCTCGCGGACCTGCCAGCGCCCGTCCAGGGCCGTGAGGAGCCGCTTGCGGAAGAAGGCGCTGGGTTCGAGCAGCAGGATGGTCCGGATCTGGGGCCTGCGGTTCAGGTCACTCTCATCGAGGCCCAGCGCGGCCAGCGCGCCCTTGGCCGCGCTGCGGAGACCGAGGCCCTGGGCCTGAAGGTAGAGCTCCCGGATGGGTTCGATGAGGGCCTCCTGGCGCGTGAGGCCGGCGATCTCGCAGAGGCGGGCCAGTTCGCGCCAGTCCTGGCCCTGCCGATCGAGTTCCCGCAACACGAGGGCGGTGAGTTCACCCGCCAGTTCGGGCCTCAGGATGAATTCCGGATCCTGCAGAGAATCCCGGAGGGCGAGCAGGGCCTCGATGCGGCCCGGTCCCGCGGGCGGGATGGCCAGGGCCAGGGCCCGGATCATCGCCTCTTTGGAGGCGATGTGGCCCAGGCTGGCGCTCCGGCGGCTCAATTCCTTCAGGATGGCGGCGATGCGGTCGTTGGTATCGCGATCCCAGTCACTCTTGGTGCGCAGGTCGAAGAGGAAGTCGGAGAACTGGTCCTTCAGCCGGGCATAGAGGGCCTGGTCGAAGCAGTAGAGGTGCTGGGTGGCGAGGATGGCCCGGAGGCGCTGCCCCTCGCCTTCGCGGTCGTCGCAACAGCGCGTGATGAGCTGTTCCAGCGCGGGGATCTGGTCCTCGGGGAAGGGATGGTCGAAGCCCGGGAACGGCGCCAGGGCGCCTTCCAGGGCCACGATGAGCACCAGGGGCAGTTTGAGGCCGGCAGCCTTCTGGAGCAGGCCCAGCCCGGCCTCCGGGGTGGCCAGCTTGGCCAGCGCCTGCACCAGTTCCGTCTGGAGCCGGGCAGGCTTGCCGTCGTGGAGCATCTCCAGCAGCAGGGGCGCGGCGCCTGGATGGCGGATGGCGCCGAGGGCTTCCACCGCCTCCAGGATGAGATCGTCGCGGGCATCGGCCCGGAGGAAGGCCATCAGGGGTTCCGCGGCGGCGGGCGTGGCGTTCTCGCCGAAGATGCGGAGGGCGGTTCGCACCTGGTCGAGCTGGCCGGACTCCAGCAGGTGGAGCACGGTCGGCACGCTGGAGGGCAGCTTGCCGAGATGATGGATGGCGCGCTGGCCGACCTCCACGATGGGATCCTGCATGGCCCGCAGGAAGAAGGGCATGAAGGCGTCCTCCTCCCGGGCGCCGATCGCATCCAGACAGGCGCCGCGCCGTCGCAGGTCCGGAACCTTCAGGATGGATTCCAGGGCGGGGTCGCCGGGCCGGACCAGGTGGCAGAAGGCCAGATCCAGGCCTTCGGTGTGCGGCGCCTCTGGGAAGGCCTGCTCCAGGGCCTGGAAGGCCTGCTCCCGGGGCAGGTGCCCGGCGAGGGCCTGGTGCACCATGCCTTCGCAGATCTGGTCCAGGAGCGCGGTGGACTGTTCCCGACCCCGGCGGGCGCCTTCCTGGGTCTCCGTCACCATGGCGCTGAAGCGGGCGATCTTGCCTTCCAGCAGCGTGGTCAGGGCCTCGACGGCGAAGGTCTCGAAAGGGCCCTCCGCCAGGGGGCGGAGGCGTTCCATGGGCCGGAGGGGATGGGCGGCCTCTCCGGCGGCGAGGGCGCGTTTGAGCTCCTCCAGGGCCTCGGCGCCCCGTGGGCCCAGGCGGGCGTCGAGGGCATCCACCAGGTCCGTCCGGGCCGCGGCCCGTGGTTGCGCGGCCAGGCGGTCGCCGAGGGCTTCGAGGGCCTCGTAGTCGCGCAGGATGCGCAGGGTTTCCCGGAACTGGTCCAGCAGGGCGCGTCCCGCCTCGCCGGCCGGCAACTCCGCGATGACGCGCAGCAGCAAGCGGCTGGCCAGGGGATCGGCCCCCGGCAGCGCCTCCAGCAGCGCCGGCAGATCCTCCGTTTCCGCCAGCGCAGCGAGTCCCCGCGCCCCCTGGTGGGCGAGCCGGGGATTGCCTTCGCCTTCCAGCAGGCGGCTCAAGTAGAACCCGAGGGGCTGCTGGGACTCCAGGGCCGCCAGCTCCCGCCGCAGGATGAGTTGGCGGTCGGGATCCGCACGCTGGGCGGCCAGCCGCAGCAGCGCTTCCCGCGCGGAGCGCAGCTCCAGGCGGCCGAGGGCGGCGCAGCCCTCGTCGAAGACGCCCAGATCCGGCTCCTGGAGCAGGGCCTTGAGCAGGTGAGGCACCCATCCGGGCCAACCAAACCGGACCGTGGTGCCATAGATGGCCCGCTTGAAGCCGGGGCTGGCCGTGGGGCTCAGCAGGCGGGCGCCCAGCTCCGGCAGGACCTGCTGGCGAAGCTGTTGCATGAGCTGGTGGAGACGAACCTGGAAGTTCGCATCCCCTTCAGCGTAGACCCCCAGCAGCGAGCGCAGCTCGTCCATCGGGGTCATGGGGACATGCCGGGTCGGAGTGGCCATCCTTGTCTCCATCGGCCAGATTCCCCTGCGAGTCAAGAATCACAACGGACGCTGGAAGTGCTAGCGTTTCCCCATGCGCATCCTCACGATTGCGATCCTGACGCTCTTTGCCGCCGCCGCCGGCGCCCAGGATCTCTCCTTCATGGGCCACCTGCCGCCGGCCGCCCGGGCAGAGGCCCAGGACATCGTCCAGCACGCGGATTTCATCTTCGAAACGCGGACCCCCCCCCGGAAGGTCCGCCTGGCCACCATGGAGACGCTGTTCGACCACCCCCGCCTGGCCGCGGCCATGTGGCGGAACTGCCAGTTCGTCCCGGCCTTTCATGCGTTCATCCACCCGGATGGCGCCTGGAGCCTTGATGACGGCCGGGGCCTGCGGGGCACCCTCCGGCTGGTGTACCAGCGGCCGGGGCACCGGGTCTACCTGGTGGAGGGCCGCGCGGACCAGGGACGCCTGAAGACCCCCTTTGCGGTGGGGGCCCGCATGCTCACCTCGTACCGCTACTGGGAAGGGAAGAACGGGTTCGAAAGCGATCTCCAGACTTGGACCGCGCTGGATTCGGCCCTGCTGGGCTTCTTCGCCCGCCCCTTCCGGGGCTACATCAAGGGCCGCCAGGATGAGTTCATCGCCTACATCAACAGCAATGTCGCCACCTTCGGGGAGTTCGCCGACCTGAATCCCATGGATTTCTACGGTCCCATCAAGCGGGACGGGGATCCGGTGGCGCTCCGGGAGTTCAAGGCGCTCTTCCTGAGGAAATGATGCAGCCCCTCCGGGAGGCCCTGCGCGCGCTGCTCGGGCCGGGGACGGCCTTCGCGGAGCTGGGCACGGCCCCGCCACCGCCCGGGCGCGCCTTCGGCCGGATGCTGCTCTGGTGGCTCCCGCCAGCCCTGCTGTACGGCGCCTTCTCCGCCCGGAACGCCCTGGGGGCGTACGGCGCCCTGCGGGCCGGCCATCTGCCTCCCTGGCTCGGCCGCCTGATCCTCCCGGGCCTCGATCCGGATTCCAGTGTCGCCTTCCTGCGCAGCCTGCCGCCACCGCCGGCCCTGGGCACGGTCGCCCTCGCGGTGCTCCTGCTGGTGCCCCTGAGCGTGGTGGGTATCTGGCTTCACGATGCGGTCTGGGACCACACGGCGCTCTGGATGCTTAGCGCCCTGAAGGCCAAGCGCGGCTTCCGCGCCACCCTTCTGGCCGAATCCCAGGTCCTCCGGATCGCGGCGCTGGGCAGTTGGGTCGGGCTGCTCGGGTTCATCCCCGGGGCGGGGTTGGTGGTGACCCTGCCCTTGCTTCTCCTGGAGGCCTACCTCTGGATCTTCCGGGGCTTCGCCCTGGCCGCGGTCCACGGCCTGCCGGCCTGGAAGGGGGTGCTGGCCACCGTGGTGCACGCGGCCCTGCTGGGGTTCTTCACCCTGCTGCTGCTGGGCCTGATGGCCTGGATGCTCGGAGCGGCGGGATGAGGCGGATCCCCTGGCTCGCCCTGGCGGGGGGCGTGGCGCTCCTGGGCATCCGCCTCCTGGCCTGGGCCGCGCCCTGGCTGCCCGCCCTGCCCGCCTGCCCCCTCAAGGCGCTGACCGGCGTGCCCTGCGCCACCTGCGGTCTGACCCGGTGTCTCATCGCCCTGGGCCAGGGCCGGCTGCGGGAGGCCTTCCATTGGTATCCCGCGGCCCTGGTGGTGCTGGCGCTGTGGCCCTTTGCCGCCCTCTGGGATCTGACCCGGGCCTGGCGCGGACGACCCTATCCGCCGCTGCCGTCGGCGCTGGGCTGGCGCCTCCTGGCGCTGGGCCTCCTGCTGGGAGTCTGGGCCCTGCAAGTGGCGCGACACATCTAGTCCGGTCATGCTGAGGACACGTCCAACCGGAGTCCCACCATGTTCCAGCAGATCCTGGATCAGTTGATCGAGCGGGTGCCCGAATCCCTCGCAGCCACGTTCAACGATGGGGACGGCGATCCCATCTGCGCGCGGACCATCCAGGTCTCCAACGAGGGGTTGCAGCTGCTGGGTGCCTACCAGCACGTGGTCAAGCGGCATCTCCAGCAGGCCGTGGAGGAATTCGACCGGGGCGAGATCAAGCAGGTGGCGTTCGCCACCGACCAGCACTGGATCCTGATGATGGGCGCCCAGGAACGCTGCACCCTGGTCATGGTGATGCAGCGGGAGGGGCTCCTGGGCCGCGCCCGGTTCTTCATGGAGCAGGCCGTCGAGGCCCTGAATCAACAGCTGTAGGAGCCGCGATGCATCGCTTCATCGGATTGGCCGGAATCGTGGCCTTCATGGCCCTCGCCTACGCCCTGTCGCACAAGCGCAGCGCCATCCACTGGCGCACGGTGGCCTGGGGGCTCGCCCTCCAGTGGATTTTCGCCCTGGTGGTCCTCAAGGGTGAGGCCATCTCGGGACTGCTGACCTTCCTCCCCTTCCCGCGCGGGATGGGGTGGCTGGTGCTGTTCCTGATGTTCCTGCCGGCCCTCCTGCGCCGGTTCGCCTCCTACGAAAGCCGCCCCCTGAACTGGACCCTGTTCGGCGTTATTGTGCTGGGCCTCCTGCGGGGGAACCTGGTTGGATCCGCCTTC
The DNA here is from genome assembly GCA_021812805.1 of Acidobacteriota bacterium. Taxonomy (GTDB): domain Bacteria; phylum Acidobacteriota; class Holophagae; order Holophagales; family Holophagaceae; genus Geothrix. The sequence goes on along the minus strand of JAKAMQ010000011.1, from coordinate 233 downwards.
GACCGCATGCGCATCGTCGTCGAGCACCTGATGGAATACGCCCACGACGGCGCCAGCTTCGTGTTCGGCGGCCTGTCCGATGGGTCGGCCGGCAAGGTGGGCATGGTGTTCGCTTTCGCCGTGCTGCCCACCATCATCTTCGTGGCCAGCATCTTCGCCGTCCTCTACTACCTGGGCGTCATGCAGTGGGTGGTGGGGGCCGCGGCCCGGGCCATGGGACGCTTCCTCAAGAT
>JAKAMQ010000169.1 GCA_021812805.1 Acidobacteriota bacterium | reverse complement strand
GCAGCTTGCCCAGTTCCCGGGCGATCTCCTGGAGGATGGACAGGGTGTAGGGCTTCAGCTTGGCGCTGCCCGAATCGAACAGGGCCTGGTTCGCCTTGTCCTGGATCTGGATGCGGAGCCCCTCATCCGTGAAGTCCATGTGGATCTGGTCCTTGAAGACCTTCAGCAGCTCGTCGTTGTTGAATGCGTCCTGGATCGCGTTGGCGGTGGACTGGAGGGCCCGGCGCTCCCGCTCGGCCGCCGGCGTGGTGTCCCGGCTGCCATCGGGTCCGGGCGCCATGCCGCGCCCGCCGGGCAGGATGCCCTTGCCGTAGTTGGCGAGAATCTCCTTCCCGCGCTGCGTGTTGAAGAAGTTGGGATCCTGGAACATGCCCGCGATGCCGGCCTTGGTGTTCTTGTCCGCGCTGTTGAGCAGCCACATCAAGAGGAAGAAGGCCATCATCGCGGTCACGAAGTCGGCATAGGCCACCTTCCAGGCCCCGCCGTGGGCGCCAGCGTGACCCCCCTTCTTCTTCACGATGCGGATCTTGACGTCCGCCTGCTGGTCGGCCAATGCGCGCTACCTCGGCTTGATCTGCCGCACCACTTCCTCCAATTCACCCGAGCCCGGGCGTTCGGTGGAAGGGATGTTCCGGCGGGCGAATTCCACGGCGGTCACGGGCGCGGCCCCATTGCCGAAGCTGGTGAGGCCCGAGCGCAGGCAGTTGTAGTAGAAGGCCTCGGCGCCGTTCACGGCGTCAATGTGCTTGGCCAGGGGCGAGAACACGCCGTAGGAGAGCAGGATGCCCAGGAAGGTGCCCACCAGCGCCGAGCCCACGTGCTCGCCGATGACGTTGGGGGGCTGATCCAGGAAGCCCATGGTGATCACCACGCCCATCACGGCTGCCACGATACCGAACGCCGGGAAGGCATCGGCCATCACGCTCAACGAGGCGCCGGGAGCGGCGTTCTCCGCGTGGTGGACATCCAGATCCGTATCCATCACCAGGTCAATCTCGTCCATCTTCGCGCTGCCGTTGATGAGCAGCTTCATGGAGTCGCAGAAGAAGTCCAGGGCGTGATGGTTCTCCAGGAAGGTGGGGTACTTCTTGAAAATGGCGGAATTGTGGGGATCGTTCACATCCTGTTCCAGGGCCAGCAGGCCGCCCTTTTTGATGTTCACGAAGACCTCGTACTGCATCATCAGCATTTCCATGTACACGGGCTTCGTGTAGGGACTGCCCTTCAGGGGCTTGGAGACATCCCCCATCACCCGCTTGATGAGGCCCATGGGGTTGGCGGCCAGGAAGGAGCCGACCGCGGCGCCCAGGATGATGATGCCTTCGGCCGGCAGCGGGTGGAGCAGGATGGGGATCTTGCCGCCTTCAATGAGGTAGCCGGCGACCACCGCACCGAACACCATCACCAGGCCGATGATAAAAAACATGCGCCCACTCCTGATCTGCTCATCGGCGGGAGAGGCCCAGAGGTGAATTCTGGGCTCGGAGGCCCCCTGGCGCCCTGGCAGAATGGAGGGCTGGAGGCAGCATGAGCCCGTCCACCCCGTCCCTCGGCCCCATCGGCAGCTTCGTGAAGCACCATTTCCGCCATTTCAACGCCGCCGCCCTGGTGGATGCGGCCGAGGGCTACCGGACCTTCCTGGACGGCGGGGGCCGGATGATGCTCTCCATGGCGGGCGCCATGAGCACGGCGGAGTTGGGCCTGTCCCTGGCCGAGATGATCCGTCAGGACAAGATCCACCTCATCACCTGCACCGGCGCCAACCTGGAAGAGGACATCTTCAACCTAGTGGCCCACGATTTCTACGAGCGGGTGCCCCACTACCGGGATCTGACCCCCGCAGACGAGAAGGCCCTGCTCGACCGCCACATGAACCGGGTGACCGACACCTGCATCCCCGAGATGGAGGCCATGCGCCGCATGGAGAAGGCCATGCTGGAGGTGTGGATGGAGGCCGACCGCAAGGGCGAGCGCTACTTCCCCCACGAGTTCTTCCAGCAGGTGCTCAGGAGCGGCAAGTACGAGCCCTACTACCAGATTGACCCGAAGCATTCCTGGATGCTGGCGGCCCTCGAGAAGAACGTGCCCATCGTCGTGCCCGGCTGGGAGGACAGCACCCTGGGCAACATGTACGCCGCCGCCGTCATCCGGGGCGATGTGAAGAACGTCCACACCGTGCGCACGGGCATCGAGTACATGACTTGGTTGGCGGAGCACTACACGAAGGTGACGCAGGCCGCGCCCCTGGGCATGTTCCAGATCGGCGGCGGCATCGCCGGCGACTTCCCCATCTGCGTGGTGCCCATGCTGCACCAGGATCTGGAGCGCACGGGCGTGCCCCTCTGGGGCTATTTCTGCCAGATCAGCGACAGCACCACCAGCTACGGCTCCTACTCCGGCGCCGTGCCCAACGAGAAGATCACCTGGGGCAAGCTGGGCGCGGACACCCCGAAGTTCATCGTCGAGAGCGACGCCACCATCGTGGCCCCGCTGATCTTCGCCTACCTGCTGGGCTGGTAGGCGGGCCGACGATCAACGCACGTTCCAGACCAGCAGCCGGGCGCCGCGACGGCCCTTCACGGGCACGGTGCGGTCCGGCGACTGGCCGGGGATCTCGAAGCTGTGGCTGATGAGGCAACTGCCGGGCTTCATCTCGCGCAACGCCTTGGCCCAGAGCGCGGGCATGGGCACCGGCGACAGGAAGGCATAGGCCACATCCCTGTCCGCCAGATCCACGCGCCACAGGCTGCCCAGGCGGATGGTGGCGTTGGGCAGGGGCAGGCAGCGCAGCCAGGCCACGAGCCAGGAGAAGGGGGAGGCCTCCACGCCGAGGAACTGCCCGTCGGGCCGCGCCCGGGCGAGATGGGCCACGGGCCCGCCGAGGCCGCAGCCCAGATCCACGAACCGCACCGGGCCTTCGGGCAGCAGGGTGGCCAGCTGGTCGCAGGCGTCCCGGCTGGCCAGGTAGAGGGGCACCCGGGTCACCAGCCCGCCCCCGAACACGAGCGCCAGGGCCAGGAACCCGCCCAGGTAGAGCCAGGCCGGCACCGGCGCCCCCCAGAGCAGCCAGACCAGGAAGGGCAGGATGGCCTGGAGGAGCAGCCAGCGGGGTTCCAGATGGAGGCCCCGGGAGAGCCACACGGCCAGCGTGGCCTGCAGCAGCACCCAGACGAAGGGCGGAAATCCCAGGCCCAGGCGGGCCAGCGCCAGGATCACGAGAAAGCCGAAGGCCTGGGCCAGCAGGGCGCGGAGGACCGGAGGCAGGCGGCGGAACGGCATGCCCCTATCCTAGACCGGTGACCACCCTCGGCCGTTTCGCCCCCTCGCCCACGGGCCTCCTGCACCTGGGCAACCTGCGCACCGCGCTGGCGTCCTGGCTGTCGGCCCGGGCCGCAGGCGGGCGCTGGATCGTGCGGATGGAGGATGTGGACGGCCCCCGCTGCCGCCACGACCTGGGCGAGGCCCAGCTGAGAGACCTGGCGCTCCTGGGGCTGGAGCCCGACGGAGCCGTGCTCTGGCAGTCGGACCGGGGCCCCGCCTACCGGACGGCGCTGGAGACCCTCCAGGCCATGGGGCGCCTCTATCCCTGCGCCTGCAGCCGCAAGGATCTCCAGAAGCTCGCCAGCGCCCCGCACGCGGAGGACGGCCTGCGCCCCTATCCCGGCCGCTGCCGGGAGCGGCCCTGGGAGGGCTTCGACCGGGCCCTGCGGTTCCGCCTGCCGGAGGGCGAGGTGGCCTGGGATGACCGTCTCCTGGGGCCCCAGACGGATGATCCGGGCCGGCTCACGGGGGATCCGCTCCTCTTCCGCCGCGACGGCTGCTTCGCCTACCACCTGGCCGTGGGGGTGGACGACGGGGCCCAGGGCGTGACCGAGGTGGTGCGGGGCGCCGATCTTCGGGCCGTCACCGCCACCCAGATCCGCCTCCAGGAGGCCCTGGGCCTGCCGCGTCCCGCCTACGCCCACCTGGGCCTGGTGGCCGCCCCGGACGGCAGCCGCCTGGGCAAGCGGGATGGGGCTCTGGGGCTGGCGGCCCTGGCGGCGCGGGGCGTGGGCGTCCCCGAGGTGATCGGCTGGCTGGGCTGGAGCCTGGGGTGTCTCGACCAGCCGGAGCCCTGTTCCACCCGGGACTTGATCCCCGCCTTCGCCTGGGACCGGGTGCCCCGGGGCGAGGTTCGCATCCCCGCCGCCTGGGCCTGATCTCAACGAGGGGGGACCGCCTGCTCGCCTTCGGCTCGCGATGTCCCCCCTCGTGCACCCCCACATGGTCTCCCGGCCAAGCCGGGAGACCATGTCTGATCCCCACCGGTACGACACGGGAGCGGCCGGAGCCGCTCCCGTGGAAGGCTGATGGGCTCCGGCCTACTTCTGACCGGCCTTGGCGAAATCGCCCGCCACGAAGACCGAGATCTGCGCGGGGTCGAAGTGCTTGCGGAGGGCCGCCAGGATCTGGTCGTCGGTGAGGGCCTGGACCTTGCGCTCCAGATCCGCCTGCCAGGCCATGGTGCGGCCCAGGTAGAGGTTGGTGGCCAGGCGCCCGGCCAGTTCCCGGTCCTGGGCCCGGCTGGAGGCCTGGGCCTGGAGCCACGCGGCCTTGGCGTCCTGGATCTCCTGATCCAGGAACCCCTTGTCCAACACCCGGGCGATCTCCTCCTGGAAGGCGGTTTCCAGCTTGGCGAGATTGGCGGGATTGTAGATGGCGAAACCGTTCCACACGGCATAGGCATCCTCGGGGTTGGCCGAGAACTGCGCGCCGACGCCGTAGGAGAGACCTTCCTTCTGGCGGATGCGGTTCGCCAGGCGGCTGTGCAGCGCCCCCCCGCCCAGCATGTAGTTGCCGAGCAGCAGGGCGGGGTAGTCCGGATCCGTGTCCTTCAGGGGCAGGACCAGGCCCGACATGTAGACGGCACTGGCCTTGTCCGGGGTCTCCAGCTTCTGCGCCACGGGCTTCACCGGCACGTAGGCATGGGGGATGCGCGCATAGGCCTCGGGGGCCTTCCAGGTGCCGAACAGGTGCTCGACCAGCGACTGGGTGGCGGCGGGATCCACATCCCCCACGATGGCCATCTCGCCGGCGCCCGCACCGTAGAACGCGTTATGGAAGCGCTTCAGGTCCTCCGCCTTGGCGGCCTTCAGCTCGGCCAGGGACTCGTCCACGGGCTCCTCGTGCCGGGGATGGCCCTTGGGATACTGGGCATTGAAGTGCTGCCGGAGCGCCAGGACGGCCTGGAACTGGGGCTCGGCCTTCTGGGCTTCCAGGCCCGCCACCCGCTCCTTCACCAGGGGATCGAGCTCCGAGGCCGGGAAGGCCGGATGCTGCAGCACCTCGGCGACGAGCTTCAGGACATCGGGGAACGTCTTCCGTTCCGCCGTGATCATCACCCGCACGCTTTCAGCCCCTCCCATGACGAAGACCTGGGCCTTCAGCTGGTCCAGGGCATCCTTCAGGTCCTGGCGGGTGTGCAGGGTGGTGCCGCGCAGGAGCATGGCGGCGGTGAGTTCCGGGGCGGCCCCCTTGTCCATCAGGCTCTTGGCGCTGCCGAGGTCCAGCACCAGCGTGGCGGTGACCACCTCGCCGCGGGTCTTCTTGGGCAGGAGGGCCACCTTCAGCCCCGCCGCGGTGGTGAAAGTCTGCGTGCGGGCGTCAATGTTCGCCGGGCTGGCATCGAAGGCCTCGCCCTGGGCCACGGCCGCCTTGCCCTGGTAGCCCTGGAGCATGGCCTCCACATCCTTGATCGGTGGAATGGCCGTGCGGTCCGGATGGGTGGTGGGAATGAACTCGCCCACGGTGCGGTTGCTCGCCTTGAAGTAGTTGGTTGCCACCCGATCCACCTGGTCCGGCGTGACCGCCTGGATGCGGTCGCGATCCAGGAAGAAGAGGCGCCAGTCCCCCTGGGCGATGGATTCGCTGAGGGCGATGCCGAGGCGGTCGCTCTGGTTCAGGGCCAGATCCACCTGCTTCAGCAGGCTGGCCTTGGCACGGTCCACTTCGGCCTGGGTGAAGGGCTGGGCCTGCGTGCCCTCCAGCACCTTCAGCAGCGTGGTCTTCGCCTCCGCCAGGTTCACATCCTTGGGCACTTCCGCGCCGAACAGGATGAAGCCCGGCTCCCGGGTCTCGCCGTAGTAGGGGAACACCCGGGCGGCCATCTTGCCTTCCACCAGGGCCTTGTAGAGCCGGCCGGAGGGCGCCTCGGTCATGAGGCTCGCCAGCACCTGCAGGGCCGCGCTGTCGGGATCCGAGCCCGCGCAGGTCTTGTAGGCTGCCATCACCGCCTGGATGTCGCCCACGCGGCGGACGGTGACGCTGCGCTCGCCATCCTGCACGGGATCGAGGGTGTAGGTCGTCTGGAGGGTCCGGGCCGGGCGGGGGATGGCGCCGAAACGCGCCTGGATCTTGGCCAGGGTCGCTGCCGGGTCGAACGTCCCGGCCACCAGCAGCACCGCGTTGTCCGGCTGGTAGTAGGTGCGGTAGAAGGCCTGCAGGTGCGCGATGTTCACATGCTCGATGTCCGAGCGGGCGCCGATGGTGGACTTCCCGTAGGCCTGCCAGTCGAAGGCCTTGGCCAGGGTGCGCTCCAGGGTGACCTCGACGGGGCTGTTCTCCCCCATCTCGAACTCGTTGCGGACCACGGTCATCTCGCCCGTCTGGGTTTTCGGGTTCCAGAGATCGTTGCCGTCAATGTTGGCGTGGACCATGCGGTCCGATTCCAGATCCAGGATCTTGTCGAGGTTGGCGTCGCCAGCCGGGAAGGTCACGAAGTAGTTGGTGCGGTCGTAGGAGGTGGAGCCGTTGAAGCGCGCACCGACGCTGTTGAGCACCTCCACGGGGTTGGGATGCCCGTCCTTCCCGCTGAACGTCCGGGAGGGCTTGAACATCAGGTGCTCCAGCAGGTGGGCCATGCCCGTCTCGCCGTAGCTCTCGTTCCGGGAGCCTACCAGGTAGG
>JAKAMQ010000168.1 GCA_021812805.1 Acidobacteriota bacterium | reverse complement strand
GGTGGCGAGGCTGCCGGTGCCCGTGCACTGCTCCTTCCAGAGGGCGAGCTGGCGTTCGCCCATCCGGGGCAGGCCGGGGTAGGAGAGATCGTAGACCTTCGGGTGGTCGAGCAGGTGCGCCACCAGTTGCCGGGCGCTCTCCTGCTGCTTTTCCATGCGCACCTGGAGGGTGGCCAGGGAGCGGTGGATGAGCCAGGCGGTATCGGGATCGGCGATGGAACCGAGGATGGTGCGGAAGACCTTCACCTGGCCCATCAGGGCCTTGGAGCCCATGGTGAAGCCGGCCACCAGGTCGGAATGCCCGCCGAAGAACTTGGTGGCGGAGTAGATCACCAGGTGGGCGCCCTGCTTCAACGGCTGGGCGAAGATGGGGCCCATGAAGGTGTTGTCCACCATCAGGAGGATGGGGCGTTCCGGGGTGGAGTACTGGTCGGCGATCGCGCGGGCCGCAGCGATGTCCGAGATCAGGATCGTCGGGTTGGCGGGGCTTTCCAGATAGATGGCCCGGACGCTGGCATCATCCTTCACCAGGGCCTCCATCTCCTCGCGGGTGGCGCCCGCGGAGAAGTGCTTGGTCTTGATCCCGAAGAGCGGCAGCATGTGGCGGAAGAAGTACTCGGTGCCGCCATAGACCGGATCGCCGAAGACCAGGGTGTCGCCGGGGCGCAGGAACGCCAGGCAGGTGCTCGAGATGGCACCCATGCCCGATCCGAAGAGGGCCGCATCCTCCGCGCCATCCCAGCAGGCGGCCTTCTCCTCCAGGATCTCGGTGTTGGGGTTGTTCACGCGGGTGTAGATCAGCGCAGGACTTTCGCCCGCCTTCATGGGAGAGAGGCCGTAGGCGATCTCGAAGGCCCGCTTGCCCTCCTCGGCGCTCTTGAAGAGGAACGTCGAGGTGCGGAACACGGGCGGCACCGCCGCGCCTTCCGAACGCTGGGGATCATAGCCCTTGCTGAAGATGGCGGTCTGCGGTTTCACCGTGCTGGACATGGAACCCCCCGGCCTGGATGCACCCGCATCCAGCCGTTCCACAGTAGGCGCCCGGGCAACGGAGGCCCATCGAATCCTCTTCCGCTCAGCCCGGCTGAACCGCACACCTACAGAACTTCATACGCTCAGAAGAACCCCTCCCCGCATATCATTCCGATCAGGCCGATTGCGCTTCTTCCACCGGCCCGGCCTGGAGGAGCCAGCTCGACCCTCCCGTGAAGAGCGCGACCGCGCCAAGGATGCAGACCAGGCGCACCCAGGGCGCCCCCTCGGCCAACCGGATCTGGACATCCTGAATCAGCACCCAGATCCAGAGGAGCGCCCCGAGGGCCAGTGCCCCGCGGACCAGGCGCCGCGCGCCGGCGGGACGCAGGAACAGGGGAAGGATCAGGGCCAGGCAGAGGCCCACCGCGACCAGATGGCCGAAACGAAGGAAATGCGCCCCCAGCAGGAGCAGGGAGAACAGTGCAGGAATGCGGCGAAGAATGGACACGGAGCCTCCAGGCAGCGGACGGAATAAATCATACCGTTTAATCCGAAATAGGCACAGACCCGCCTACCGGCCTGGCCCCGGAAGGAAGCCGGGGATCAGCCCTGACGGCCCCCGGGATGGCTGCCGGGCGCCTTCGCAGCCTGCTGGAGCAGGCGGGGCAGCCGGTTGCCCATGCCGATGAGATCACCCCGGGGATCGCGGGTTTCATTGGTCTTCGGGTTGAAATGGGCCAGGAGGCGGCCCTGTCCATCCCGGGCTTCGATCACGCCGTCACTGGTCCGCTGGATCAGGCGGGGCTGGGGCCCCGGGTCGGATTTCGGCTCCTTCTTCTTGAACCCGATCTTGGCCCGTTCGGAAAGGGTCATTCGTGGTCTCCCAGAGCATGTGGAAGGTATTCTACGTGGCCGCAGCCTTCCGGGGGAGGCCCGCGATGGGCTCCCGTCAGACGGGGTGTTCGGCTTGGCCGGGACACCCCGTGGGGGTGCATGAGGCGAGCAGGCGGCCCCCCTCGTTGATGTCAGAACTGGAATCCCGCGGAGATCAGGAGGCTCTTGAGCTGGGTGTCCTGTTCATCCTGGGTGCGGGGCTGGCCCATGATGCGCTTCCAGTCGGCGGCATATTCGATCTTGAGCGGGAAGCCCAGCTTGAGGATCAGCCCGATCCCGAGGGTGGTCCGGAAGGGCGGGAAGGGGGCCTGGGCGCCGCGATCGGGACTGAGGGAGCGATAGACCTGGCCGGAATCCGTGAAGACCTCGCCCCAGATGCTCTGCATGCCGAGGAAGGGGAACCGGTATTCCAGGGTCACCAGGGCGAGGCCCTGGCCGCCCAGGGGGATGATCTGGGGCAGGAGCGTCCCGCCTCCCGTGGTGCGGAGGATCGAGCCCAGCATGTCGGGCTCGACGCCCCGCACGGAGAAGGGACCGCCGCCGAAGAAGCGCTCAGACAGCGGCAGATCCTCCGCGCTCTTCGCCGTGGGCCGGGCCAGGCCCACGCGCACACCTGCGCTGACCACCCCATGTTCAGCCCGGAAGCCCACCGGCCAGTTCCACTGCTGGCGGACATCCAGCTTCACGAAACTGCTGTTGGCACTGGTGCCGAAGACCTGGTTGGCCAATTCGAGATGCGCCAGGAAGTAGGTGCCCGCCGTGGGATCGTAGGGCTTGTCCCGGTGATCCACGACCAGCTGGAGGTAGGGCGCGGAGATGATGCTGCGGGGCGGGGTCCGGGCCAGGTAGAACAGATCCTCGTTGGAAATCAGGGGGACGTTGTTGGAATCGGTATTGGCGGCCACCTCCACCCGCTCGAAGCGGTAGCCCAGGCTCACGGTCTGCGCCGCGCTCAAGCGCCATTCGAGGGAGGTGGTGAAGCGGCGCCTGCGCGCGAAGAAGGCGGCCTGGGCCTCCTCGATGTAGGCCCCCTCCAGGTGCAGGCGGGTGCGTTCCGGCAGCAGGCTGGCCAGGCTCCCCGGACTGAACCAGGGATCTGTGTAGCCGATGCTGTAGGTGTCCAGGGACCGCTTGACATCGCCGGTGGGGAAGGCGCGGCGGAGGGCGGGGATGTTCAGCGTCTGGTCGCCCGCCCGGGCGCCGAAATCCAGGACGCGGCCCATGCCGCCCACATCCAGGCGCTGGGCGTTCCAGCCGAAGTGGTAGCCCTGGGTACGGTCGTAGCCGAAGGCCTCCGTGAAGACCCAGGGGCTGCGCTCCTGGAGCTGGAGGGCCAGGTCGCCACGCGTCCAGGGCGGCTGGGTCTGGCCGGGAAGGTCTGACACCGTGAGCAGATCCACGCGCTGGAAGGCGCCCAGCCCCGCGATCCGCACCTGGGATTCGTCCAGCCGGATGGGATCGAGGGGCATGCCCGGCCGCATCTCCGCTTCCCGCAGGACCGCCTCGGCGCGGGTGCGATCACTGCCCTGCACGACCAGACGCCGGATGGTGTCGAGGGTCTGGGGCGGGACTTCGATCCGCACCACCTCGCCATTCTCATCCCCGCTGCCGAGGGTGAGGCGGACATGCGGATTGGCGGCGCCGAGGGAGGAGAGGCGCTGCCGGAGGCCGGAGACCACCAGGGCCAGATCGTTCCGCACCAGGGGGATGGGACGGTCCAGCACCAGCGCGCGGCCACCGGGGCGCGCCACCAGGCGTCCCGTGTACCCCAGCAGGTTCCGGCGGTCGGAGCCGAAGCGGCCGGGGAGCCCGCCTTTGAGGGGGGTGGGGCGGTCGGAGAGGACCAGCAGCAGGCTCTGGTCCAGGTTGTCCGCGGGCAGGGTGGAATCCGGCGGCAGGTCCAGGTCCAGTTCGCGGAGGAAGCGCTGGCGCCCCTCCCGCACGACCAGGTGGACATCCACGGACCCATCCGGATTCGTCTCCACCCGGCGGCGGACCCGGACATCCGTGAAGCCGCGCTGCAGGTAGAAGGCGCTCAGGCGGTCCTCCAGGGCCCGCATGGTTTCGCCCTTCGCGTAGGGCAGCTGCACGAAGTTCCGCCGGGGGATCTGCAGGACCGCCAGGAGCGAGCTTTCAGAGAACGCCCCGTTGCCCTCCACCCAGACTTTCCGGATGACCCGGCGCGGGCCCGGCACCACATGGTAGGTGATGGTCACCGCGGTGGGCTGGTCCGGCGGTCCGGCGGTCACCTGGCGGTCGAAGGACACCTTCACTTCCGGGTAGCCCTGATCCCGGTAGTAGGCCGCGATGCGGCCGCTGCCCTCTTCCAGGAGGCTCGGCGCATAGCGTTCCGCGCGGGCCAGGGGCACGAAGTCGGTCAGCCGGGGCCGGCCCGCCAGGGTGCCGAAGAGGCTCAGGCCCTGGGCCTTCACCCGCACAACCGGACCCGGATGCACCTCCAGATCCGCCGTGCTGTGGGCCGGATCCACCCGGGTCACCCGTACGGTCCCCTCCAGGCGATGGTCCTTGATGAACCGCTGGCGGATGCGTCGTTCGATGTCACCGGCGAGGCCATCCGTCCAGAGGGTGCGCCCAGGCTGGAGGCCCGCGACCTTCAGCAGCTGCTCGCGGGTATACGGCGCGAGCGGGCCGGACATCGTGACGGCCTGCACCTGGTCCGGCGGGCCCAGGGTGACCCGGAGATGGAGCTGACGGCCCCCCTCCAGGGCTTCCGGGACCACCGAGGCGACGGGATAGCCCGCCTCCCGGAGGCGCCGCTCCGCCAGCCCGCGGAAGGTGGCCAGGCGCATGGGGCCGAGGAATTGGCCCTTCTGGAGTTCCGGGAGCAGACGGATCCGCAGGGGTTTGGGAACGGCATCGCCGGTCCAGGACCAGGTCGCGAGGGGCGCCACCGGCTCCAGGCGCACCCAGGCCACGCCTGCGGGATCCAGGCGCCCCTCCACGCGGTGGAAGCGGTCCACCAGGCGCACCGCCGCCAGGGCCTGCTGGAACCCGGCAGAATCCACCTTCGCGCCGGGCTGCAACCCCAGGGCCGCGCGGGCGAAGGCCCGGTCATCGGCCGATCCACCCTCGAGGTGGAGGGCCTGGAGCGTCACCTCGCCACGAACGCCCTGGGCCCCGGCGGGCGCCAGGGCCACCAGGGCACATCCCAGGGCGGCGCGGCGATGCACCGACCTAGAATCCGGCGAGGGCTTCTTCCTCGGTGTCCTTCACTTCGAAAACGGAGTGGAGGCTGGTCATCTTGATCAGGCTGAAGATCTTATGGCTCATGCCGCAGATGCGGAGCTCGCCTCCCCGGCCCTTGATCGAGGTGTAGCACCCCACGAGCTCGCCCACGCCCGAGGAATCCAGGTAGCTCACCTTGCTGAAGTTCAGGATGATCTTGCGGTGGCCGTTGGCCAGCGCGGTGCGCACGGCCTCGCCCAGTTCCTGGTCCCCATCCCCCAGCGTGATCTTGCCTTCCGGTGAGAGAACGAGGATCTCGTTGTGTTGGTGGCTGTTCATGATCATAGGGGCCTCGAGATGAGGGGGCCAGTGTAGCAAGGTGCACGAGTCCAGGAGCAACGGGTTCGGCACGGGGTCTGCATGGCTCCTGTCAGCAGCCGGATGAACCCGGCTCAATCTGCAGGGCTCCCCATGTTCGATCTCGTCAGCAGCGACCCCATGATCCAGCTCATGGACCGCAGTCTGACTCTGGCCAGTCAGCGCCAGACGCTCATTGCATCCAACCTGGCCAACATTGACACCCCCGGCTACCACACCCGGGATTTCAGCTTCGATGACGCCCTGAAGGCCTCTCTCGCGGAAGCGAGCGGGCAACAATCGCCCACAGCCCTGGCCCGGACCAACCCCATGCACCTCGCCGGCACCCCCGAGGGGGATCTGCCCCCCAGCACGGACGCCCTCCGGCCGGACGCGGAGCGCAATGACGGGAACGACGTGAGCCTGGACCGGGAGAACATGCTGATGGCCCGGACCCAGATCACCTACCAGAACGCCTCCAACTTCATGCAGTTGGAGCTTCGAAGGCTCTTCTTCCTGATCCGCGACGCGGAAGCCCACTAGGAGCCGCCATGAGCATCAACCAGATCTTCGATATCGCCGGCTCGGGCCTGGCCGCCCAGCGCCTCCGGGTCGAACTCATCGCCTCCAACATCGCCAACAGCGAGACCACCCGCACCCCCGAGGGCGGTCCGTTCCGGCGGCGGGAGGCGGTCTTCCAGGCCCAGGACCAGGGCTTCGGCGATGCCCTCGCGGCCACGGGCGTCCAGGTGGCCGGTATCCGGACCAGCCAGGCCCCCTTCCCCACCCGCTACCAGCCGGGCCATCCGGATGCGGATGCCAACGGCATGGTGAAGTACCCCAATGTGGATCCGGTCGAGGAGATGGTGGACCTCACCGAAGCCAGCCGCAGCTACGAAGCCGACATCGCCTCGGTGCGGGCCGCCAAGGGCATGGCCGCCTCCGCCCTGGAGATCCTCCGGGTGCAATAGGCCCGGTGATCTGTCGGATTTTCGACTGGCGCCTTCCCCCTCCCGGCCCGATCGTTGAATGGGCCCCCTCCTTTGAGCCGCTGCCATGGACCCCCTGAACCTCTCCCAGATCCTGCCCCCCAGCCCCGTGTCCAGCCCCGCCCAGGCCGGCGCCGGCGGCGTGACCGGCGGCGCCCAGGGCGATGTGGGTTTCGGCGATCTCCTCAAGCAGGCCCTCCAGGAAGTGAACCAGGCCCAGACCCAGGCCGATGGAGAGGCACGGAACTTGATGACGGGTGAGAGTGCAGACATGCACACGGCCATGCTGGCAGTCCAGAAGGCCGATCTCAGTTTCCAGATGATGATGGCCGTGCGATCCAAGCTGATCGACGCCTACCGCGAGGTCATGCGCATGCAGATGTAGCGCTGGCCGAGCTCCCGGGCACGGCCGATTCCCTGACGAGGAACGCCTATGGCCGGGGAAAGCAACCTCGCTGACCAGTTCACCAGTGACTTCAAGGGCATGAGCGCCACCCAGCGCGTGATGGTGGCTGCCATTTCCCTGACAGTCCTGCTCGCCCTCGCGGGGCTG
>JAKAMQ010000167.1 GCA_021812805.1 Acidobacteriota bacterium | reverse complement strand
GGTTCGCCAGAACCCGGTTGGCGTGGGAGGACGCAATGTGCAGCACATGGGCCCGGCTCAAGAAAATGAACCGCTTGGTTTTCGACTGGGCAGCCCGCCGCGCTATGGCATCCAGGAGCACATGCTGGTCGGGGCGCTGCCCCGTGACGTCCTCAATGACGTCCACGAGGCGCCCCAAACATACGTAGATGCTCTGGTCAATGTCCAACGGCGAATCCCAGCGACCGGGCACCTAACCACGAGCATTGAGCGTGTCAACCCCCAACCTGCGCCGGTGATCGGGACAACTGCACCAACTCCGACTCAAGGCGCCAACCCTCGCGCCACCAATCCGAATGGAGTGTCCCCTCCTTGTGGGGGCACGCGGTCACCGGAAGGCCCTGCCGGAAGCTGGACCGCCCGGCGAAGATCTCGCCTGCTCGAGCACTGGCCTCACGATGGTTACTCCTGGCCACGCGCGGCCTCCCGAGCAAGCCGGGCCTGCACCCGGGAAAGATCAGAACTGGCTCCCCGGGGCTGGGAGCACCACCTGCAGATCCCATCAGAGTCCTTCTCGATGATCACCTTCGAGGGCCAGCGGTAGACATCGGGGTGCTCCAGGTGGAGGTCAGTGTCGAGCGACCAGAGGGTGGGCTGGGCCCAGATCCTGACCACCCGCATGCCCGCGGGCGCACCGCACTTCCTGCAGCACCGGAGGCCCAGCTGGGCATGGGCCTGAAGAGTGAGGCTTGTCCGGTCAACCCGCGGCACGGAGATCCTCCACCTGCACCACGGGTGGGAAACCCGACCGCCGGCGGCACAACCACACCTCGACCCGGGCCCCGCGGCTCTCCTCCCAGCCCGGGATGGGCACGAGGAAGTCGCATCGCCGCAAATTGGCGAGGCACTTCCGCATCGCCACCCTCCAGACCTCCTCGGGGGTGGCACCGCGGGGCTCCAGAATGTGCGCGTGAGGCACGAAGGCGACATATGGCCCAAGGCTCTCGATGTGCCGACCGAAGGCGAGGGCCCGCTCCCGGCGAAGCTCCATGACCTCGGGCACAGGGTGGGTCAGCGGGCCGGCAACGTAGACGAGCTTCACGGAAGCACCTCCTGGAGATCATCCACGGACCAGATCAACCCGACGCAGGCACCTGCGCCATGCATGGCGTCCAGGAACCCAAGCTGCTGGGCAGAGGGCTTCCCAGCTGCCTCCACCTGCCGGAACCCCCCACCCGGGGAAGGCTCCAGGTGCTCCGGGGCCTTGACCTCAAGGAACAAGGGGATGCCCCAGGGGAAGTCCAGGCGGTGAACCGAGCGAGGGATGACGCCGATGATGTCAGCCAGGCCCGCGAACCCGGCCCCCGTCTGCCCCTTGAGGCAAGCGGTCGAGGCCCCCGCCCGGCGGAGGGCCCCGTAGGCCCTCCCCCGAAGCAGCTTCGCGCCGGCGTCCACGGGCATGGCCGGGATCCCCAAGAACGAGAGCTTGGACAGGCAGGCGGCCTGGACGTCATCCTCGCTCGGCCGAAGGCAGAGCCAGGATGCCTTGTAGCGGGAGCGGTCCCAGCGCCAGAGGTAGGGATGATCGGCGTCACCCAAGGGCCACCTCCGGGTAGCCGTTGTGCTCCACGCCATCGAGGAGGCGGCCGGCGCGGGCCTTGCCCACCTTGGTGAAGGCGCCCGTGCCTTCATAGCCTGGCGTTCCAACACCATGAGGCAGGAAGCCTTCAGCCTTCCACTCCCCCCACTGCTTGAACAGGAAGGGCACGCCGGCCTCGGCGCACTGGTCGCGCAGGCCCCGGGCCCAGTCCGGGTGCATGGGACGTGCGTGGGGGCCAGACTCCCCGCCGGCGATCACCCAGTCAATGCGGGCCGCGATGTTGCAGGTATCCACGTAGTCCTCGCCGGTGGCGGTCCAGGCGAACCCCTTGAGGGCGTGGATGAAGTCCTGGCCCTCCGCCTCCCCGAACCGGTTGGGCACCTGGCCCAGGTCCACCGGCCCGAGCAGGGGCTCGCAAGAGAGGAACCGCACGGCCGCAGGCACCTGGAGCAGGGCCGGGATCCGTTGATCTGCACGCTCCTGGTCCTCCACGGTGGTCCCCAGCCAGACATTGGCTGGGGCGGGGCGCCCGAAGTCCCAGGCGTCGATCCAGGTAGCCAGATCCTCCCGACCGGCATCCATGGCATCGGCCATCGCGTTCCGGAGTAGATCCCGGATCTTCTCGGGCCGCTTGGTCAAGAGGAGCCAGTCCAGGTGCGGCGTCTGCCGGATCACGTCCAGGGCCTCGAGGCGGGCCCCATCCAGGTCTCGTCGGTCCTCGAAGA
This sequence comes from Acidobacteriota bacterium, assembly GCA_021812805.1. Lineage (GTDB taxonomy): Bacteria > Acidobacteriota > Holophagae > Holophagales > Holophagaceae > Geothrix. Next base: position 4,673 of record JAKAMQ010000167.1, on the reverse strand, counting down.
AGTCGCTCATGCTGTTGGTGAACACCCGGAACCGCCGACCCTCGGCCACAGCGCGGCGCTCATAGCGCAGGGCCTCCCGGCGGGCGGCATCCACACGGAGCAGGCGCGGGGCGTCCGGGCCCCAATGAGAGGATCCAGCCTTCTCGCCTTGGAACCGCTCCTTCCAAGGAATACCGGGGTGGAAGTGGGCATCCTGGCGCTCGGCGTAGCAGTTCGCGCAGGCCGGGCTCACCTTCGTGCAGCCCCACCAGAAGTTCACCGTGTGGTCGCACCAAGCTATTTTCGTGTCCTGGGCCATCAGGCACCCTCCCCGATTAGCGCCTGCATCCGGTCGTACATCCCCGGATCCCGCCGCTGGAGCATCGCCGTCAACTCGTCCCAGGCCGCCACGAGGGGAGCCCAGCGTGGATACTTGGCCGCCACCTCTCCGAGCCGGGAGCGCCAGGCAGGAACCACAAGGAGCAGGCGGTGGCACCGATGGAAGTCGGCGGGATCTTGCGGGAGAGCCCCCAGCCGATCCCGCGCAAATCCGAGGGGAGGATGCCCCTGGAGCACCGCGAAGATGGTCCCAGAGGACGAGCCCACGAAAAGGCCGCGCTCCCATTCCCCGGGAGAGGTCTCGAGCTTCAAGGTAGGGCTGCTCTCGGTCTCCAGGCAGTGGGCGTGGGCCTTCTCAAAAGCAATCCCGTGCGCGATGAATCCAGCCCAGGCAGGCGAGTTGATGGGTATGCCTTGGCGCTGGTCGTCATGGATCACCCTGTCCCGCGCACCACAGTGGAAACAGACGATGTCCCGGTCGTGCAGGCTCACATGGGCAACGCCGCCCCCCCTAGCCATTGGCAACCTCTGGGGCAACCTGAACCTCGGAATCTGGAAGGAGCGCCACGAACTCGGCCGGGAGGCCGGCGAGGCCCCGGGCCTCCATCAACCCCAGGAACTCCAGGACCAGATCCCCGATGGCGCGCTCCACGCCCCGGATGGCATCCATGCGATCCAGCAGCCGCGCCTCCAGGTCGCCAGTGGCGCCACGATCCTCCGGGAACTCCAGGGAGCCCACCTTCAACCACGCCCGATTCAGCGTGAGGGAGCAGGTGTCCTCGCCGGCGACCAAGGTGAACCGGGCCGACTGCACCCGCTGCCCGTTGGCCATGGCCTTCTCGAGCACTTCCTCGAGGCCCTCGCTGGATTCCCCCTGGAGCGAGAACCCCTCGCCGTCGGCATTGCGGAACACCACCTGCCGGAGTGGCCAACAGTGGGCATGCCCCATGGGGTGGTCCTCATGGAGCCCGGACCAGATGAGCCATTCGAGGAAACGCGGGGGCGCCTCCTCGTACAACGGGCGCATGCGGAGCGCGCTGATCAGCCAGCCATGGATGCCACCAGGGCCATCGAGCAGGACCAGGCCGCGCGGGACGTCCACCACGGCGATGCCGTGCGTGGGCTTCGGATTGGCCTGCTGGTTCAACTCGAAGCGGACCTCGGCGCCGATCTCACGGATGCGCTTCTTGGAGGGCTTCCCGCCACAGGTCTGCAGGTAGTCAGCCACGGCACGGGCGGTCTCGGCCTTCACCAGCTGCCCAGGGGCCCGCTTGGTGTCCCGCCGGAGGCCCACGGCGTAGAGGTCCGGGTCGCCATCCAGATAGCCCCGGTCGACCGGGCCATCCAGGAGGGAGCGCCAGGAGCAGGTGCCCATGGCCTCGAGACGAGCCTCGTCCTCGACAAGGGCCCGGAAACCGATCTCACCCAGCAGGCCGTCCAGAGCATGGGAAAGGTCGGGAAGGTCAGAGATCCAACGGGTGTAGCTGGTGGTCTTGCCAGACAGGAAGGTCATTTCGGGAACCTCAGAGATCGTCGCCGAAGGCGTCGGAGCGCCTACCAGCAGAAGGGGAGGAAGGGTCCGTCTCCCTGGACATTTCCAGGAAGCGGAAGAATTTCAGGTCGGCCACAAGGGGAACGATCCCCGTCGGGCCGTTGCGGTTCTTGGCGATGACCAACTCGAAGGAGGCGTCTTCTCCATCCCCGCGCCGATGCACGAACACCACGACGTCGGCATCCTGCTCCACGGCCCCGGAATCCCGGAGGTCGGAAAGCTGAGGGCGACCGCCGGAACGGTGCTCCACCTCGCGGTTGAGCTGGGAGAGCAGAACCACGGGCAGGCCGAGATCCTTGGCCATGAGCTTGACGTCCCGGGAGATCTCCCCGATACGGGTGGCCTCGTTCTGCTTGGCTCCGCGGCTGCCGGCGGCACTACTCAGCAGCTGCAGGTAGTCGATCCCGACCACCGAGAGTCCGCCACGGGTGAGCGCCGATGAAGAAAGGGCCCGTATCTCGGGGATGGTAATGCTGGCCTGATCGCAGATCGAGAGGGGCAGCCCACGCAGGCGCTCACGGGCGGACACCAAACGCTGCACCGCAGAATGGTCGAGGCGCCCAGACAAGATGAGCCCGCTAGGGACACTCGCCTCGGAGCCAATGGCCCTCGTCCAGATCTCCTCGTCGGCCATCTCAAGGGCGAAGAGGGCAGCGGGGCCATGGTGGGAGGCGATGTGGCGGAGCCATTGCACCAGCAGGGTGGATTTCCCGACGCCGGGTCGGGCGGCCAGGACCACCACCTGCCCAGGCTGGAAGCCGCCACCAAGGAGCCAGTCTAGACGCCCGAAACCAGTTGGAACCCCAGCAGAACGACGCCCCTCTCGCACATCCTCGATACGGGCCCAGGTCCGTTCGTCCAGATCGGCCACTGGGACGAGGCCCTTCCGATGGGCGCCCTGGGCCAACCCAGCCAGGACGGCCGACGTTCCGGAGATCAACTCCGCAGAGGCTGCCTCTTCGGATGCGGCGGAGCGCATGAGGCTGGCGCCGACATGGACGAGCCGACGCAAGCGGGCCTTCTCGAGCAGGTGGGCAGCGAGGGCCTGGGGGCGCCCGACATCCTCCGCAGCCAGGAGGTCAACAAGGCCAGGGAATCCACCCACGCGGCCGAGGGATCCAGCCTCCTCGAGGGCGATCTTCAGTGAGAGGGCATGGATCTCGTCCCCCCGGGAAAGCAGCTGGATCAAGGCGGAAAACACGGCCTGATGGGATGGGTGGACGAAGTCCGAGGGGGACATGCCCACCACGGCCTCCGCGGCTAGAGCCTCCGCACCCGGCGCGCAGCAGGTGGCCAGGAAGGAACGCTCCGCCTCGAGATCCTCGGGGAGACGGTCGGGGATACGGTTAGCCATTCACGGCCCCCGGGAGCGGGGGCTGCGCGTCAGACGCACCCATGGGAGGGCAGCCGGATTGGATCCAAGCAGCCGCTGCGTTCTGCCATGGGTTGGCCTTGTCCCGCTCCACCGTCGAGAAGAAGTTCTCGATGGTGGGCACATTCAGATGGGTGGAAGTCCGCTCGGCATGCCTCTGCCGGGCGCCCACAAAGAACAGGGCGACATCGGCCAGATCGACAGCCGTGAGCTTCGGTCCACGGGGAGTCGCGACGGTGTTGTGCTCCAGAATCTCCTGGAACCTCTTGGCGGCCCCCTCCTGGTTGGTCCTACGTCGACCCCAGACCTTCTGGTCGCTGTGCCACGCCTGGGTGGGCCAAGCACCCCAAGCGCGAAGGAACTGGCCCCGGACATCCTCAGCCATGCTCGTGAGGGTCAACCCATAAGACCGCCCCTTCGGCTTCCTCCCCCCTGCAAGGGGGGTAGGGGGGTTAGTACTTTCTGTACTCTGACTCTGACTAGCATGGGAAACGCATTGCCTTCGCATTGCCTTCGCATTGCCTTCGCTATGCGAACGCATAGAGTCTAAATGCTTGTCCCACCGCTTCTTGGCTGATTCGCGAGCCTTGGCTCCACGTAAATCTACATCAACACGCTCAAGTTCCAACCGGGGTGAAACAAGGCGAGTTGGGTCAGACGGGTGCTTTACGAAGAAGGTCGCAATCCAATCGCAATGCGTTCGCATTGCGTTCGCATCAATCCGGAGGAGGCCGCCAAGCAGCTCGGGATCAGACGGAATGCTTCCCTCCTCCCAGGCATAGGCCCAGAGGGTTTGGAGGATGCCCCGCCGCTCGTACGAGAGCATGGCGATTTTGGCGTCTGCGAGGTAATCCTTGGACCAGAATTTAAACCACAGCTGCGCCATCAGGCACCCCGTAAAAGCAAGTCGGCGGCCCGCATTAACAACAAGGCAACAGCCTCGCGGTCGGCAGAACAGGAAGGCTCTAAGACGAGCACCTCTTCCTCGCCACGGCATCGGATAGAGATGGCCACCGAGCCCGTCTCGGCGTTGTGGGACACCTGACATTGGCTCCGGGAACCATAGAAATCTTCCCACTCACCAGAAGCCTTGAGCACATAGGGGGAACCCAAGACGCCACTCATTTGGCACCGTCTGACCGATACCCACGCCGCTGGGCGCGTTTCCACGCCTCCCGGGCCCAGGAAGGGCGATTGGGATCCTCCTCCGGGCAGAAGGGGGGGCGAAGCCCAAGCAGGGCGCGTAGGCGGCGCCAGGCGCTACGAAGCAGGGAAATCCCGTTTCCCTCCTCCTCGCGAGGGGGACATTGGTGGTCTCGGCGTTGTTCCGCTCCAGGAAGGCGCTCACCTCGGACATGAGCCAGTAGCGCCGTCCGGTGACGGGATCACGGTGGAAAGGAAGCCCCTTCTTGGTGGCGGAGACGATGTAGG
>JAKAMQ010000166.1 GCA_021812805.1 Acidobacteriota bacterium | reverse complement strand
GGTGCCGAGCCGGGCGATCTGGGGCGTCTGGGCCCGGAAGAATTCCTCCCGGGGCTCCGTGCGGAGCACGCGCCCCTGGGCGTCCACCCGCTTGAGGGTATCCGTGGAGGGCTCGCCCAGCAGCACCCCATCGTACTGGTCCAGGGCCGAGAGGGCCTCCCAGAGGGGGGTGGCGGGAGGAAAGGGCCGCACGGCATCGTGGATCATCACCGGGGTCATGGGCTCGTCGGGCAGGGCCTGGAGCGCGGCCCAGACAGACTCCTGGCGGGTCTCGCCCCCGACCACCACCTGACAGGGCACAGGGAAGGGCCAGGCGCGGGCTTCGGACAGGTGGGCCGTGGGCACGGCCAGGGCGATGCCGGCCAAGGGCGGCATTCCCGGGAGGAGAAAGGCTTCCACCGTGGCCTGGAGCAGGGGGCGTCCGCCCCAATCCCGGAACTGCTTGGGGAGCCCCCCGCCCATGCGCACCCCCCGGCCTCCGGCCGGAATGACCAGGAAGGGGTGCCTGGAATCAGCGCCGGCGGGTGATGAAGGGTTCGACACCGCGGTCTTTCAGGAGCTTGGCGATCTGCTGGGCGGCCTTCTCGGCGTCCTGGCGGCGGGTGTAGCTGCCCACCCGCACCCGCTTGACCTGCAATCCACGCCCGGTGACCACATCCTGGGTCGTCACCGGCCCGAAGGCATCGGCCAGTTCGTCCTCAAGGGCGGCGATATTCGCGGGATCCGACAAGGCGGCAACTTGAACTACATAGGGATCCTGCTGGTCGAGGGATGGGTCGAGTGGCATCGGCAGGCCCTGGGCATTCACCGTCTGGAGGCGAACCTGGGTGACACCTTGCCCGATGAACCCCAGCACTTCGGCACCCTTGCGGGAGAGGTCCAGCAGGCGCCCCTTGGTGAAGGGACCGCGGTCGTTCACCCGGAAAATGGCGTGGTGGCCGTTCTCGAGATTGGTGACCTTCACCAGCGTCCCCAGGGGCAGGGTCCGGTGGGCGCAGGTGTAGGCATCCGGATCATAGGCTTCGCCACTGGCGGTCGGCTGGCCCGCAAAGCCATCGCCATCCCCACCGTACCAGCTGGCCACGCCTTCCTGCACAAAGGCAGGCGCTTCCGGGGCTGAGGGAAGCCGATCAAGGCGCGGGCGGGGCGGGGTGAAGGTGGCTGGAGGTCGGGTGCAGTGCAGGGTGAAGGCCATGGCCACCAGCACCGCAATCTGGGGGGCGCCCAGGCGCGTGATCCGGAGGAAGCCGCCGGTTCCTGGCACCACGGGCGCGGGCGGCTCGAAGACCACCTGGATCTCATGGATCCAGTGGACACAGGCCTTGCTCCAGTTGGTGGGGTGGAAGGACGACGGCATCGGACTCCAAAAGATCCACAGGGGTTTGATAGATGATGCAACCCTGTATATGGATGCAGTATACCCTTTTGAAGTTCAATGAGCCAGGCATTTTAATAAAAAACTGATATATCAAACATTAGCAGATCTTTAAGACCCGCGCAGAATCTATTGCCGGCGGGGGATCTCTGCGACGCGGAAGGGTTTGGGACGATTGCCCTCGGTGTGGAAGGGGGCCGGAAGGCGGCGGGCTGCCCGGAGGGCACGGGCTTCGGAGGCATAGGAACCGAGGAAGACCTGGTAGCAGGTGCGCCCGTCCCGCAGGGTCATGGGCAGCAGGAAGAGGTCGGGATTCCGCCGTGCAAGCAGATCCGCGGCGTGCTGGACGGTCGCTCCCTGGCAGGCGATTTCCAGGCGGAGGGTCCAGGTGCCGTGGATGGCCCGCCGTTGGGCTTCGCCCTGCGCAAGGGCCAGGGCCCATTGGCCGGAGGTGATGGCCTTGAGGCGTTCCGCCCGCGAGGCGGGGCCCACCGGCTTGGACGGGGCAGGCGCGGGTGGGGGCTGGACGGAAGGCTGAGGCGTGGGCTGGAGGGCGGGCACAGACTCCGGCGTCGCCGCTGCCGGGGGGGCCTGGACCGGGGGAGGCGGTGCGGGCACGGGGTGGACGGGGGCTGCGGGGGGCACCGGGAGGGAGTGGATGGCCACGGGCGGCCGGTGGTGGCGCCACATCCAGTAGCCTCCCCCTCCAGCCAGGGCCACGAGGACGAGTACCAGCAGCACCTTGGGGCGGGCTGAGGCCAGGGGCTCGGGCGGGGGCGGAGGCTCCGGCAGTTCGGTGGTGCCGAAGGCCTCGTGCTGGATGGGCAGGGCGCGCTCCGGGGTGGTCTGGGGGACCAGCGGCGGGGCCAGGGGAGGTTCGGGATCCGGGAGCAAGGGCACGGTTTCCGGCAGCTCATCCTCGGGACCGAGGTGATCCAAGGCCTCGGAAAGATGCTCCAGGTTCGTGGTGGGAAGCTGGCTCGCGTGGATTTCGGAAAAAAGAGAGGGAGCGTGTTCTGCAGGAGGCTCGGGCAGGGCCGGGCTGAGGTCGGTCTGGGGCGGGTCCAGGGCCATCTCAAGGGCCCGCCGGTCCAAGGGGGGCAGCTCGTGGAGGCGTGCCCAGCCGATTTCCCGGAGGAAGAGTGCGAAGGAACCCAGGCGGAAGGGCTCCACACCCGATTCGCGGCTCAGTTCCAGCAGGGTGCGCGTGCCGTCGAGGAGACCGGGCAGGCGGGAGAGGTCCGGGGGAAGGGCCAGTTCCTGGAGCCGCCGACCCTCGAGGACGACGACCTGGTTCAGGGGGCCCAGTTCCTCCAGGAGGACTTCCCGATTCCGGAGGTTCAGCACCGCGGCCAGGAGCATCACCGGGGTATCGAAGGGGAGGCGGACGGTGGTGGCGTCCAGTTCCCCCCGGGCCTCGAAGGCGGGCTCGTGGGTTTCGTCGGCCAGGGCGGCCCACACGACGCGCTCCACCTGCGCGCGGGCCACTTCCAGAAGGTCGCGCTGGGTGATGAAGCCCATCTGGATGAGATTCTTGCCGATGGACATGCCCGGATCGAGGTTGGCCAGGGCGTAATCCAGCTGGGCCTGGGTGATCCTGCCCCGCTCCACCAGGAGGTGGGTCAGGCGATCCTGGGGATGGGTGCTGGTGGCGAACACCACATCGCCGGCCTCGAGAAAGATGGTCCGCTGGGGTTCCTGCCCCAGGCGCCAGATGCCGGTGGCCTTAGCCCGGCGGCGGGCGAAGAGATCCTTGAGGGCCGACAGGCTCATGGGACCATCCAGCGTTCGAGCTTGAGTTTCCCGACCTTCACCAGCAGCGAGCCTCCGGGCCGGAGGGCGAGCCGCATCGAAGGATCGGAGGCCTTCTGCCCATCCAGGCTGACGGCTCCCTGGGCGATGAGGCGTTCGGCTTCCTTCCGGCTGGCGGCCAGGCCGCGCTCCACCAGCAGCCGGGCCAGGGGGACTTCGCCGTCCGTGGGAGGGAGGGTGATGTCCGGGGCCTCGTCCTGGCTGCGTTCGGAGAAGCGGCGCACCCAGCGGTCCTCGGCATCCCGGGCCGCGGCGGGGCCGTGGAAGTCCGCCACGATCTGGCGGGCAAGGCCCTTCTTGGCGTCCATGGGATGGCCCTGTTTGAGGGCCTCGATCTCGGCGGGCAGCTGGTCCGTCAGGAGCAGGTACCAGTCCCACATCAGGGTGTCGCTGATGCTCATGGCCTTGCCGAACTGCGTATCCGCATCTTCGAGAAAGCCGATGTAGTTGCCCAGGCTCTTGGACATCTTCTCGATGCCATCCAGGCCCAGCAGCAGGGGCACGGTCAGCACCACCTGGGGCTTCTGGCCCGAGGCCTCCTGGAGGATGCGGCCCTGCATGAGGTTGAAGAGCTGGTCGTTGCCGCCCAGTTCCACATCCGCCTGGAGGGCCACCGAATCGAAGGCCTGGGTGAGCGGATAGAGCAGCTCGTGGAGGGCGATGGGTTCGCGAGCCTCCATGCGCTTGGCGAAATCGTTGCGCTCCAGCATCTGGGCCACGGTGAACCGGGAGGCCAGGCGGATCCACTGCTCGCCGTGGAGCGGGCCCAGCCACTCGCTGTTGAAGCGGATCTTCGTGCGCTCGGGATCCAGGATCTTGAACACCTGGGCCTTGTAGGTCTCCGCGTTGGCCAGCACCTCCTCGCGGGAAAGCGGCGGCCGGGTGGCCTTCTTGCCGGTGGGATCGCCGATGAGGCCCGTGAAATCGCCGATGAGGAAGGTCACCTCGTGGCCCAGCTTCTGGAACTGGGCCATCTTGCGGATGAGGACGCCATGGCCGAGATGCAGATCCGGTGCCGTGGGATCGAAGCCGGCCTTGATGCGGAGGGGCCGGCCTTCCTTCAGCTTGGCCTCGAGCTGCTCCGCCTTGTGGCAGGTCACGGTGCCCTTCAGGAGCAGGGCGAGGGCATCATTCATGGAGGTTGAAGCGGCGGCCATGCCTGAATCTTGGCCGAAAACCGCCCGCTCTGCCAGGGTGGTGCCTTTCAGCGCCGGCGCATCAGCGCACATCCAGGGCCACCAGCCGGCCATCTTCCCACCGGCTGACAGTCCAGGCCCCCTTGTCGTTCCGATAGCGCAGTTCCACCTGCCGGGCGTGCGGGCCATTGTGGATCCGCATCTGGTAGCTGATCCGGCCCGTGAACACGCTGGGCATGACCGCCGGGAGCGGTTCGAGGCGCGGCCGCCAGTCCGCCACTGCCTTCAGGAAGTCCGATTCGGTGGGGAAGTCCGTCGCCAGCCCGGGGTTCCCGGCATAGACCGCCTTCGCGCCGGCATCGGTCTGGAGTTCGTCCACGACGGTGCGGAACTGGCTCCATTCCTGGCTGTTCACCGTGTGGGAGAGGCGCGTGGCCAGCAGCGCCGCACCCCCCACGCAGGTCGCCAGGGCGAGCACCGCGGCCACGCCGCACCCGAGCAGCACCTTGGCCCAGGTCGGCATGCCCGTCCTGGCGGGTTGCCCGTAACCACCATTGTCCCAGGAGGCGTCCACCATGGTTCCGGCCTACAAGAAGGTGCTCGCCAGTTCCGCCACGCGGCTGCGCTCGCCCTTGACGAGGGTGACGTGCCCCGAGATGTCCAGATGTTTGAAATGGTCCGCCAGGAAACTCAGGCCATTGGTGCTGGCGTCCACATAGGGGTTGTCAATCTGCTGGGGATCGCCCGTGAGGACCACTTTGGTGCCTTCGCCCGCCCGGGTGAGGATGGTCTTCACCTCGTGGGGCGTGAGGTTCTGGGCCTCGTCCACGACGAGGAACTGGCTCGGAATGCTGCGGCCCCGGATGTAGGTGAGGGGCTCCACACTGAGATAGCCGGCCTCCTCCAGCTGGGCGGCAGTCATGGTGGTCCGCCGCCGGGCTTCCACATTGGCCGCCACGATGAACTCGAGGTTGTCGTAGATGGGCTGCATGTAGGGTCGGAGCTTCTCGCCGATGTCGCCCGGCAGGTAGCCCAGATCCCGGCCCATGGGCATGACGGGGCGGCTCACCAGCAGCTTGTGGTAGCGCTCGTCATCCACCACCTGTTGCAGGCCTGCGGCGATGGCCAGGAGGGTCTTGCCGGTTCCGGCCTTGCCCAGCAGGGTCACCACCTGCACCGTGTCATCCAGCAGCAGATCCAAGGCGAACTGCTGTTCGCGGTTCCGGGGCTTGATGCCCCAGGGCGGGGCCTCCAGGCGGCGGAGAGGGCGCAGCAGGTTGTCCCCGGCCATGAGGCGGCCCAGGGCCGTGTGGCTCGGGTTGGCGCGGTCCACCAGGGTGACGAACTGGTTGGGATGGAGATGGAGGTCGGGATCCGGCGGGAGCCCGCCATCGTAGAGCAGATCCACCTGGGCTGGCTCCACCTCCCAGGTGCGGTGGCCCGAATAGAGTTCCTCCATCTCCACCCGGTCGGTGGTGTAGTCCTCGGCCTGGACCCCGATGGCATCCGCCTTGATGCGCAGGTTCGTGTCCTTGCTCACCAGCACCACGTGTTCTTTCAGGGTGTGGAGCAGCTCCCGGGCGCAGGCGAGGATCTGGTTGTCGGCCTTGTGCTTGTCTGCGGAGAGAATGCCCAGATCCAGGCTGTGGGCGGCCACATCCACCTTCAGGGATCCGCCGCCTTCGAGGGGGACTCCCCGGCTCAGGCTGCCCGCGGCCCGGAGCCGGTCCAGCATCCGGGAGACGTTGCGGGCATTACGGCCGATTTCCGTCGGATCCTTCTTGAAATGGTCCACTTCCTCGATGACCACAATGGGAATGACGACATCGTGTTCCTGGAAATGCAGGATGGAATTCGGATCGTGCAGAAGGACGTTCGTGTCCAGGACGAAGACCTTCTTGCTGGATGGCGGGACCAAGGGACCTCCAGGTTTGGCCGGAGCCTACCACCAAGGACGCAGGCTTGCACGGCTAGGCTTGCCCCGCCGCCGGTGCCAAGATGGCCCCTCCGGTGGAGGTGTGCCCCATGACACAGGTACCCATGGCCCTTCCTCCGCCCACCCGCAGGGACGCCGTGGTCGAGGACTACTTCGGCACCCGGGTGCCGGATCCCTACCGTTGGCTGGAGGATGACAACAGCCCGGAGACGCGGGCCTGGGTGGAGGCCCAGAACAGGGCCACTTTCGGCTACCTGGAGCAGATCCACGAGCGGAAGGCCATTCTGGAACGGCTGACGAAGCTCTACGACTTCGAGAAGTACTCGGTCCCCTTCCAGCGGGGCGGACGCTGCTTCTACACCTGCAACACGGGGCTGGAACCCCAGGCGAAGCTCTACTGGACCCAGGGCCCCGAAGGAGATCCTGTGATCCTGCTGGATCCCAACACCCTCTCCCAGGACGGCACCGTGGCCCTGGCGGGTCTGAGCGTGACCCATGACGGAACCCGCGCCGCCTACGCCATCGCCGAGGCAGGCTCGGACTGGCTCACCTGGCGCGTCCGCGAGGTGGCCAGCGGCGCGGATCTCCCGGACGAAATCCGCTGGTCGAAGGCCAGCGGCGCCAGCTGGCGGAAGGATGGCAGCGGGTTCTACTACAGCCGCTACGCGGCCCCGGGGAGCGGCGACACCCTCAAAGGCCTCAACCAGAACCACCAGGTCTGCTTCCACCGGCTGGGTACGCCGCAGGCG
>JAKAMQ010000165.1 GCA_021812805.1 Acidobacteriota bacterium | reverse complement strand
GGAGGGCGTCCTGGCCACCTCGGACATGTCCAAGACCAACATGGAACGGGGCATGTCCATCGCCCAGGGGCAGGGCCGGGAAGGGGCGGCGGCCCCGCCGGCGCCCCCGCCCCCCTCCATCCACACGCCGGCCCCCGGCATGCCCATGCCCATGCCCCCGCCCACGGACGTGAAAATCACCCTGGCACGCTAGGGATCCTTCCTCTATTCTGGCTCTCCCGTCCCTGCTCCCGAGGTTCACCGATGATCAAGATTGACATCGCCAACGCGTTGATGAAGGTGCACCCCTGTTCCCGCGCCACCGCCCTGCAGGTGGTGGATCTCCTGACGGAGCGACTGAAGGATGCGCTCCTCAACGGGCATCGCATCGAGATCCGCGGCTTCGGGGTCTTCGAGCCCCGGCCCCGGAAGCGCGGCATGGGCCGGAACATCAAGACCGGCGCCAGTGTGCAGATTCCCAAGGGCAAGAGCATCCGCTTCAAGCCCGGCAAGGATCTGCGCGCGATCGAGGTGAAGTAGGGCTACCGCCGCCGCCCGCTGGCCAGGATGATCAGCTCCCGCAGGGTCTTGGCCATGGTGATGGCGGAGACGCCGGTGGGGTCGTAGTGGGGGGCCAGCTCCAGGCAGTCCATGCCCACGAGGCGGCGGCCCTTGAACAGCTTCAGGCCGGCGATGAGCAGATCCCAGGTGATCCCGCCGGGTTCGGGCGTGCCGGTGCCGGGGTAGAGGCTGGGGTCCAGCACATCCATGTCCAGGGTCAGGTAGATGGGCCGGTCGCCCAGGCTGTCCAGGTGGGCCCGCAGGGCCTCCACCGTGAAGGGGCGCAGGGTGTCGTGAGTCCGTGCCAGCTCCCACTCCTCCTTCGACCCCGACCGGATGCCGAACTGCTTGAGGTTTCCGAAGCCGATGCGGTCGGCCACGCGGCCCAGGAAGGTTGCGTGGGTCCATTCGTCACCCCAGAGGTCCGGCCGGATATCCGCGTGGGCGTCGAAGTGGATCACGGCCAGGTCCGGGTGGTCCGCGTGGGCCTCCATGATCAGCGGATAGGCCAGGAGATGCTCGCCACCGAAGGCGAGGGGGAATTGCCCCTTCTCGCGGAGCTCCCGCACGGCGGAGGTGATGTCGTCCAGCACGCGGGCCTTCTGGCCGGGCGGCAGGAAGAGGTCGCCGTAGTCCGCATACTTGATGTCCAGCAGGGAAGCCTGCTGGTAGAAGCTGAATTCCTCCATGCCGAACGAGGCCTCCCGCACCGCGAAGCCCGCGAAGCGGCTGCCCGCCTTGAAGGAGGAGGTGCCGTCCCAGCAGACGCCAAAGAGGGCGATATCGGCCTCCTCCGGCGCGCAGGAGCCCAGGAAGAAGGGGGTGACGAATTCGTGCGTCATGGCGGACCTCGAGCCTTCCAGGGTAGCAAACGGTACAATGGAGCCCATGGATGCCTGCCGCCGCCCCGAAGTCATTTATCCCACGCGCATTCCTCTGAAGGTCATCGGGCGGGTGGAGGAACTCCGGCCCGGCATGGTGGCGGAGCTGATCCTGGCCCACCTGGGGCCCCAGGCCGACGGCGATGAAGGCCACCAGGCCAACTGCAAGGGCGCCTACATCAGCTACACCTTCTGGGTGACGCTGCCCCATGGCCAGGCCGAGGCGCCCCTCCGCGAAGCCATCCAGAAGCTGCCCGGCGTCGTCATGCAGCTCTGAGACCAGGAACGGCTACTCCGGCTCCGTGCCGATGCCGTGCGTCGCGACCAGGCGGGTCGTGGAACAGGCTCCGGGGAAGCCTGTGGAGCGGGGCCCCCTCCACCTGACACGGGCTCCGCGGAGCCCGTTCCCGCTCGCGGGCTCGCGGAGGTGGAGCCTCGGGAGCGAGTCAGGACGAGACCGTGCGCCGGTTCATTCCGGCTCCGTGCCGATGCCGTGCGTGATGCTCTGGTGCCCGAAGGCCTCCAGGGCCAGGCGCCGGAACCGCTCGGTGTGGCCCCAGTCCCGTTCCCGGTCCATCCAGAGCTTGTAGTGGATGAGCTCGTGCTCGAGAATCCGCTGCTGCACCTGCTCGGGGCTGTGGCAGTGCATGCCGCAGACCGGCTGGGGCCAGGGCCAGTCCCGGCGGCGGAGCAGGGGGATGCTGAGGCGGATCTCCGGGTGCCACTTGCCCCGGAAGTCCTTCTCCAGCACGAACAGCCCCGCGCATCGCGCCATGCGAGGCGACCACAGCACCGGCGGCGCGGGCAGCCCCCAGCCCGCTGCGTCGAGAATGGCCTGGGCCCGCTGGCGGAGGGTGATGGTCATGGTTCGATTCTGGGGGCAATCCGGTCGGATAGGGTCACGGTGAGGCCAGGTGTTCTGTGGTGAGCCGGTACCTGAATCTGTCATCCGGGGCTCGGGAGCGACCTCGCGTGGATCGGCTCGAGGAGGCTGGCCCCTTCCCGAGGAGGGCCATGCTCCCCTCCCGTGAACGCCGGTGAGCAGGACGCCCATTGACAGTCCGGATCCAGGAAGTTAAAACTAATACCCAGGAGGTGCTAGTTGTCATCTTCGCTCTACGGCGCCAGCGCCGAATACGCCCTCCATTCCCTTCTTCTCCTGTGCGGGAGCCCTGAACCGCTCAGCGTCCGTGACCTGGCCCGCTTCCAGAAGCTTCCTGAGCGGTTTCTCTCAAAGCTTTTCCACCGGCTGAAGAAGGCCGGCCTGGTGGTCGGCTCTGAAGGGCTGCGGGGCGGCTACAGGCTTGCCCATCCCCCGGATCAGATCTCTGTCCACGCCGTCCTGGTTGCGGTTGATCCCCACCGTGGCCTGTTTGAATGCGCCGAGATCCGCCGGAAATGTGTCCTGTACGGTGAGGAGCCGCCCCGTTGGAGCACCAGGGGCATGTGCCGGATCCACGCCTTCATGCACGAGGCTGAAGAGCAGCTATCCCGTTTTCTCGCATCCAAGACCCTGGCCGACCTGAATACGGAATTCGCCTGCAAAGCGCCTGCCCGGTTCCTCAACGCCACGGATGACTGGTTCCGGCAGCAGCGCTGCGGGCGTGCCCATCGCACCCCCAGCCACCCGAGCGATCCCGACTCGCCCCACCTGGAGACCCCCCATGACTAAACGGATCTTTCTGGCCGGTGCATCCGGTGCCATCGGGCGTCGGCTGGCCCCCCTCCTTCTTCAGGATGGCTGGCAGGTCGTCGGTTCCACGCGTTCTCATGAGAAGGCCGCAGGGCTTCGTGCCCTGGGGGTCGAACCGGCCGTCGTGGATGTCTACGATGCGGAGGCCCTGCGGAATGCGGTCGCGGCGGCCAAGCCTGACGTCGTCATCCACCAGCTCACGGATCTCCCCTACGGCTTGGAGGCCGCCCAGATGGCCGAGGGCCTCAAGCGCAACGCCCGCCTGCGCGATGAAGGCACCCGCAACCTGGTGGCCGCCGCTGTCTTCGCGGGCGCCCGCCGCCTCATCGCCCAGAGCATCTCCTTCATCTATGCCGAAGGCACCACGCCGCGCCGCGAGTCGGATCCCCTCCTGCCGCTCACCCACCCCGCCTACGGGGAGACGGTCGCCGCTGTCCTCAGCCTCGAGCATCAAGTGCTGGTCGCGCCACTCGAAGGCCTGGTCCTCCGCTACGGCTTGTTCTATGGTCCCGGCACCGGCTTCGACAACCCCATCGCCCCTGGCTCGCTGCACGTGGATGCCGCCGCCCAGGTGGCCCGCCTGGCGGCCACCACCGGAGCGCCTGGCATCTACAATGCCGCTGAGAACGAGGGTGGCGTGGATAGTTCCAAGGCGATCGCGGCCTTCTCCTTCGACCCTTCCTGGCGTCCCTAAACCCAAGGGGAACGCCACCCAGCCTGCTGCCTCGAACAGGGCCTGGTCCCGCAGGCGGAGGGTGATGGGCCGGTTCGCCCCCGGGGCGGGGCGGGCCCTAAGCTCGGGGGCGGTCCAGCGGCTTGGCGGTGGCGGTCCGGAAGGAACCCAGGAGCAGGTTCGGACCCTGCTCGGCGATACCCACATCGAGGGTTTCCCCGGCGAGGTAGAACTGGTTCTGAAGATAGGACAGAGCGGGGGGCTCGATCTCGGGCAGGCTGCGGAAGACCGCGAACACCAGGTGCGCGAAGGCGCTGACTGACTGGCAGGAGACCGCCGCGGCGCGATCCAGGAGGAGGTTGGATTCGTAGCGGTTCACGGGGCGCGCGTAGAAGACCACTTTGCCGTCGAAGCTGATCTGAGCGTCCTGGGTCGCGATGGTGAAGGTCCGCCCCTTGTCGGTGACCTCGAACTTGGCGGCGGTGCCCTGCTTGAAGGCGGCCATCAACTGCTGGAACTTGGGGTGTTCGAGGTAGGCGGTGCCGTGGAGCATCCGTTTGGCCGCCGGCCGCCGCTCCCCCGCGGTAGGGCCGTACATCATGTGGTTGTACCGAAGGGCCTCACGGCGTTCCTCGGGAGTCTGCCGCTTCTCCTTCGGCTTCTTCGGGGGCTGTTCGGGCCGTGCTGCCATGGGAGCTCCTGAGGGGTCGGGCCGTCTGCGCCTGTCGTGCGGTGGCTGTCAAGGTTCCGTGAAGGTCGTGACCACGCCTGCGGGGGTGAGCAGCCGGAGGAGGTGGTTGCCGGTATCGGCAATGACCAGGTTGCCCGCGGGCGTCACCGCGATCCCGGAGGGCTGGTCGAAGAGGGCGGCGGTGCCGGTGCCATCCGCGTTGCCCACGTTGCCTCCGGAGCCGGCGGCCGTGCTCACGGTGCCATCCGCCTGGACCTTGCGGATGGCCTGGTTGGAGGTGTCAGCCACCCATACCACGCCGGAGGCATCCACCGCCACGCCGACCGGCCAGTGGAAGAGGGCCGTCGAGGCGCTGCCATCGGCGAAGCCGTGGGTGGTCTGGCCCGCCAGGGTGACCACCTGGCCCGCCGGGGTGAGCATCCGGATGGAGGAATTGCCATAGTCGGCGATGACCAGGGTGCCATCGGCCTTGAGGGCCAGGCCATTGGGCTGGTTGAAGAGCGCGCTCGCCGCCGCGCCGTTCTGGAAGCCGGGCTGGCCCTTGACGCCGGCGACGGTGGACACGGTTCCATCGGCGGCCACGCGGCGGATCACGTGGTTCTGGGAATCGGCGACGAAGGCCGCGCCGGTCGCGTCCATCACGATGCCCACGGGGGCATTGAAGGTGGCGGTCGCCCCGGGGCCGTCGGCCGAGCCGGGCACGCCCGCGGTGCCGGCCAGGGTGGTCACGGTGCCATCGGGGGCAATGCGGCGGATGGTGTCATTGCCCGTGTCGGCCACCAGGAGATCGCCCGCCGAGTCGAGGCAGAGGCCGCCGGGATAGCGGAACTGCGCGCTGATGCCCGGGCCGTCCGTGGCCCCGGGCACCCCCGGGGTGCCCGCCAGGAGGGTCTTGTGGCCCGTGACATCCACCTTCCAGATGACATGGCTGCCGCCATCGGCCACGAAGAGATCCCCGGCGGCATCGGAGACGACTCCGTAGGGCGCCGTGAAGGCCAGGGCGGCGGAGACGGTGAGCGTGGCGGGGGCGCTGACGATCGTGCCGAGGGTATTGGTGATGGTGACGGTGTAGGTTCCGGAATCCGAGACGCTCGGGTTGTAGATGGTCAGGCTGGCATTCTGGGCGCCGAGGATGTCCTGTCCGTCCTTGGCCCACTGGTAGGTGAGGTTGCCGGAACCCGTGGCAGAGACGCTGAAGGTGATGGGCCGACCCGATACCACCGTGGCGCTCTGGGGCTGGGCGGTGATGGCCGGGGCGGAATCCTTGTGGTGCCCCGAGCAGGCCAGGGTGGCCAAGGCCAGGGGAGCCACCAGGAGCAGTGCGGGATTTCGCAGCGGACGCAGCCATGCCAGAACCAGGCCGAGCCAGCCGGTGCGCAGGTGCTTCGGACGAATGGACTCCACGGACATCGAATCTCCCGGATGTGAGGGCGCTGAGGTCCGGCCAGGGGTGGATCGGGCAGGCCGGGTCTTTCCATCATATGAGCCCGGCCCCTGAGAAGTGCCGCCGGGCTGGGGGGGGTCAGAAGTCGAAGGTGGGCCCGCTGAGGGTGCGGGTGTCGAGGATCTGGCCGCTGGCGTCCAGCGTGACGAGGCCCTGGGCCTGGTGAGGCGTCATCTGGCTGATCTGCTGCAGGGCCTGGCCACGCAGCTCCGGGCTGCCGCCCTCGGCGCTTTCGAAGAAGACAGCCCCCACGCGGTAGGTCTGGCTGGCGTCGGGGAGCAGGTGCAGCTCGCGCAACTGGCGCGGGTCCACGGGGCTGGGGGCGTCGGTCATGAGGCAGCGGGCCTGGGCGGTCTTGGGGAAGGCGATGACTTCCCGGATGTTGTCGGCGCCGGCCAGCAGCATGACGAGCCGGTCCAGGCCCAGGGCCAAGCCGCCGTGCGGCGGAGCGCCGAAGGAGAGTGCATCGAGCAGGAAACCGAACTTGGCCCGGGCCTCCTCGGGGCCGATGCCGATGGCCCGGAACATGCGGTTCTGGGTGTCCGCATCGTGGATACGGATGCTGCCGCCGCCCACCTCGAAGCCGTTGAGCACCAGATCGTAGGCCAGGGCCCGGCACTTCCCGGGGTCGGTCTCCAGCAGGTCGAGGTCGCCGGGGTGCGGGCTGGTGAAAGGATGGTGGCAGGCCACGAAACGGCCCGGTTCGCCCGCTTCGCCCTCGCTCCATTCCAGCAGGGGGAAGTCCACCACCCAGAGGAAGGCGAACTTCGACTCGTCGAGCATGCCGAACTGCTTGGCCAGGCGGACCCGCAACTCTCCCAGCACCCGGCTGGTCTGGGCGTCGGTGCCCACCGCGAAGACCGCCAGCCCCTCGCCCGTGGCGCCCATGCGCTGGCGCAGGGCGGCCTCGTCGGTGGGCTCCAGGAACTTCTTGAAACTGCTGGCCAGGCCCTCCTTGCCCCACTTCGCGTAGGGCAGGCCACCCGCCCCGAGGTGCTTCGCCACCTCGCCCAGCTCGTCCAGCTGCTTGCGGCTCAACGCCCCGGGCGCCTCGCCCGGGAAGAAGAGGGCCCGCACCCGGCGTTGGCCCTGGCTTTCCGCT
>JAKAMQ010000164.1 GCA_021812805.1 Acidobacteriota bacterium | reverse complement strand
AAGCTCCACGACTACGGGTGCATGCTGCGGGCCTACAGCCGCGAGGTGGTGAACGCCATGCTGATGTGCAAGGAGCGGTCGAGCTTCATCCCGGCCCTGGCCAACAGTTTCGCCAAGCGCATCACCGAGGTGCCCGTGGCCCACGCGGAGCGCGCCGCCGGCGAGAGCAAGTACGGCCTCTGGAAGCTCATCAACCTCCAGTTCGATCTGCTGACCAGCTTCAGCCTCCTGCCGCTGCAGATGCTGTCGGTGGTGGGCGTCCTCATCGCCTTCCTGGGTTTTGCCCTGTTCCTTGGACTGATGATCTACCGGTTCCTCCACCCCGAGGGCACCGTGGGGGGCGTGTTCAGCCTCTTCGCCCTGCTCTTCTTCTTCGTGGGGGCCCAGTTCATCGCCTTCGGCCTGCTGGGCGAGTACATCGGCCGCATCTACCAGGAAGTGCGCGACCGGCCCCGGTACATGGTGAAGAAGGTCCACGGGGCGGAGTAGCGGCCTACTCCGGTTCCTCGCCGCTCCACCCCTCGCTGTCCTCCACCTCGGGACGCGCGGGGATGCGGTAGCCTTCGCTGGCCCAGGCCCCCAGATCCCGCGTGCGGCAGCGCTCCGAGCAGAACGGCTTCCAGGGGTTGCCCTCCCAGGCGGTGGGGGTGCGGCAGGTGGGACAGGGACGGAGCGTCATGGCATCAGGATAGTCGAAGAGGGATCTGAATGAAGTGCGAAGAAAATATTAGTGAAAATTGGAAGATCGTATTGACAGGAACACCAGAGCCCCTACCATGAAGGATCGGGCGACGATCGCCCGGCATCGGACGATTTCCCGGAGGCGACAGATGGGCAAGATCATCGGCATTGACCTGGGCACCACCAACAGCTGCGTAGCGGTGATGGAGGGCGGGCAGCCCAAGGTGATCCCGAATCCCGAAGGGGCGAACACCACGCCCTCCGTGGTGGGTTTCAACCCCAAGACCAACGAGCGGCTGGTGGGCGTGTCTGCCAAGCGGCAGGCCGTGGCCCAGCCCAAGAGCACCATCTATTCCATCAAGCGATTCATGGGCCTGCCCTACGCCGACTCTGACCGTGAGCAGAAGCTGGTGCCCTACACCGTGGAACGTGCCGACAAGGGCGGCTGCGCGGTGGTGGTGAACGGCAAGCACCTGAGCCCCGAGGAGATCAGCGCAGCGGTGCTGAACAAGATGCGGGAGGCCGCCGAGGCCTACCTGGGCGAGAAGGTCACGGAAGCCGTCATCACGGTGCCCGCCTACTTCAACGATGCCCAGCGCCAGGCCACCAAGGATGCCGGCGCCATCGCGGGCCTGGATGTGAAGCGCATCGTCAATGAGCCCACGGCCGCGGCCCTCGCCTATGGCCTCGACAAGAAGAAGGATGGCACCATCGCCGTCTTCGACTTCGGCGGCGGCACCTTCGACATCTCCATCCTCGAAGTCTCCGAGGGCGTGGTGGAGGTGAAGTCCACCAACGGCGACACCCATCTGGGCGGCGACAACGTGGACCAGGCGATCATTGACTGGATGGCCGATGAGTTCCAGAAGGCCGAAGGCATTGATCTCCGCAAGCAGGCAGATGCCATGCAGCGCCTCAAGGAGGCCGCCGAGAAGGCCAAGATCGAGCTGTCCAGCATCACCCAGACCGATATCAGCCTGCCCTACATCACCGCCGATGCGAGTGGGCCCAAGCACATCAACATGAACCTCAGCCGCGCCAAGTTCGAGCTGATGATCGAACCCATCCTGCAGAAGCTGAAGGCCCCCTGCGAGAACGCGGTGAAGGATGCCAAGCTGGCCCACCATGAGATTGACGAGGTGGTGCTGGTGGGCGGTTCCACGCGCATCCCCCGGGTGCAGGAGCTGGTGAAGCAGATCTTCGGCAAGGAGCCCAACAAGAGCGTGAACCCCGATGAGGTCGTGGCCGTGGGCGCCGCCGTGCAGGCCGGCGTGCTGGCCGGCGATGTGAAGGGCGTGCTGCTGCTGGACGTGACGCCGCTCAGCCTGGGCATCAATGCCAACGGCGGCCAGATGAGCATCATCATCCCCCGCAACACCACCATCCCGACGAAGCGCAGCGAGATCTACACCACGGCCGTGGACAACCAGCCCGGCGTGGATATTGAGGTATTCCAGGGCGAGCGGCCCGTGGTGGATGGCAACAAGCTGCTCGGCAAGTTCCATCTGGGCGGCATCGCCCCGGCCCCCCGGGGCATGCCTCAGATCGAGGTGGTCTTCGACATTGACGCCAACGGCATCGTGCATGTCACGGCCAAGGACAAGGGCACGGGCAAGGACGCCAGCATCACGCTGACGGGCAGCACGGGCCTGTCCAAGGAGGAGATTGACGCCAAGGTGAAGGACGCCGAGGCGCACAAGGCCGAGGATGAATCCCGCAAGGCCATCCTGGAGGAGAAGAACCACCTGGACCAGATGGTCTACCAGGTGGAGAAGCTCCTGAAGGAGAATGGCGACAAGCTGCCCGAGCCCGACAAGAAGGAGGCGGAAGCGGCGGTGGCCGAGGCCAAGGAGGCCCTGGCCAGCCTGGACCACGACCGCATCAAGAAGGCCCTGGAGAACCTCACGGCCAAGAGTCACAAGCTGGCCGAGAGCCTCTACAAGCAGGAGCCCCCGGCGGATGGGGGCACGCCTGGCGCGCCCGCCGGCGGCGAGAAGAAGGGCGATGACAATGTCATTGATGCCGAAGTCGTGAGCTAGCCTCTCCACAAAAAGGGGGAGCCCGCGGGCTCCCCCTTTTTGTGGCTAAAAGAAATCTTAGTGCCATAGACTAAGACCATGCCCCATCCCGACTACTACAAGATCCTGGGTGTGCCCCGGACAGCCTCGGAAGAGGACATCAAGAAGGCGTACCGGAAGTTGGCGCGGAAGCACCATCCCGACCTGAATCCCGGGGACGCCAAGGCGGAAGCGGCCTTCAAGCAGCTCACCGAAGCCAATGAGGTGCTCTCCGATCCCGGGAAGCGGAAGAACTACGACACCACCGGGGATCCGGCCGGGGCCGGTGCCCAGATGCCGCCGGGGTTCCAGGGCGAGGGGTTCGCGTTCGAGGATCTCTTCGCGGGGTTCGGCGGGCGCCCCGCCCGTCACGGGCCCGAGCGCGGCGAGGATCTGGTCCACGCGGTGCGGCTGGGGTTCCGCGAGGCCTTCGAAGGCACTCGCCTCACCCTGCACGTGAACCGCTCCGAGCCCTGCCTGGCCTGCCGCGGCACAGGCGAATCAGGCCGGAAGCAGGAAACCTGCGCCACCTGCCACGGCAAGGGCCGCCTGGGCGGCAGCGGCGGCTTCCTGGCCTTCGGGCGGACCTGCCCCGACTGCGGGGGTCGGGGTGTGCGCGTGCCGCCCTGCCCGGAATGCCAGGGGACGGGTCGCCACGGTCGCCAGGAGACGGTCACCATCGCCATCCCGCCGGGCGTGGAGGATGGCGCGCGGCTCCGGGTGCCCAGCAAGGGCGAGGCGGGGCGGCGGGGCGGCGGTCCCGGTGATCTCTTCCTCCAGATCAGCATGGAGCCGGACCCCCGCTTCGAGCGCCGGGGCGCGAATCTCTACGTCACCCTGCCGGTCAGCTTCACGGAAGCGGCCCTGGGCGCCAAGGTGGAGCTCCCCACGCCGGATGGGCACGCCACGATCAAGGTGCCCCCGGGCACGCAGACCGGGGGGAAGCTCCGCCTCAAGGGCCGGGGCATGCCCATTCCACGTTCCGATCAGCGGGGGGATCTCTTCGCGGAGATCCAGGTGGTGACGCCCCAGATCCAGGATGAGCGCAGCAAGGAGCTGCTGCGGGAACTGGCGGAGCTGAACGACGGGGCCATCCAGACACAGCGAGGGCAGCATGGTTAAGGATCCCAGGATGGGCGCCTACATGATCGGGGTGGTCTCCACGCGCTACAGCGTGCATCCGCAGACCCTGCGCCTCTATGAACGCGAGGGCCTGCTCTGCCCCAGCCGCACGGAGGGCAAGACGCGCCTCTACAGCGACGAGGATCTGGAGCGCCTGGAGTTCATCCTCAACCTCACCCGGGATCTCGGCGTGAACCTCGCCGGGGTGGAGGTGGTGCTCACCCTGCGGGATCGCCTGGACCGCCTGCAGGAGGATCTGGAGCGCATGGCCCAGGCCCTGGAGGCGGCTGGAATCAAGGATGTGCCCCGCCCCGCCCCGTCCACCGGGCTCGTGAAGCTGACGCCCCAGGGGCTCCGGAAGCGGTCCTGACCTCAACGAGGGGGGACCGCCTGCTCGCCTTCGGCGCGCGATGTCACCCCTCGTGCACCCCCACAGGGTGTCCCGGCCGAGCCGGGACACCACGTCTGACCCCCGCATCGCGAGGGGCCCTGGACAGGGGCTCCAACGCGCTATGCTGGACCTTCCTTCCGGGTGATCCGTGCCCCTCCGGCATCTCGACGAGCGTTCGCTCGACAAGTATTTCGATTCCATCCGCCACTTGCCCCTGTTGACGGCGGAGGAGGAGCGGAAGTACGGGCGGATGTGGCAGCAGGACCGCAACGCCGAGGGACTGCGCGGCCTCGTGGAGGGCAACCTGCGCTTCGTGGTGAAGGAGGCGCGGAAATTCGAGGGCATGGGCCTGGATCTGCTGGACCTCATCAGCGAGGGCAACCTGGGGCTCATCGAGGCGGCCAAGCGTTTCGATCCCGAACGGCAGAACAAGTTCCTCACCTACGCCTCGTGGTGGGTGCGACAGGCGATCTTCCACGCCCTGGCGGAGCATGGGAACAAGATCCGCCTGCCCCAGAAGGTGGCGGGCCATCTCGTCCAGCTCAACCGCGTGACCCAGCGCCTGAGCCAGGCCCTGGGGCGCACGCCCACCGTCCAGGAGATCGCGCAGGCCGCGGACCTGTCCATCGAGGAGGTGGAGCGGTACCAGCTGCTCCAGCAGACCACCTCCACGGTCTCCACCGAACAGGGCCTCGGGGATTCCGATCTCACCGTGGGGGACAGCCTGGAGCAGGAGGTGGAGCCCTCCGCGATGTACACCCTCAACCAGGAGGCCTTCCACCAGCAGATCGAGGCCAGCCTGGCGTCGCTCAACGAGAAGGAGCGCACCATCATCGCGCTGCATTTCGGCCTCCACGGGGGCGAGCCGCTCACCCTGGAGCAGATCGGCAAACGGTTCACGCCGCCGATTTCGCGGGAACGGGTGCGCCAGTTGGAGGAGCGCGCCTTCGCGCGCATCCGGGAGCACCGCCGCGAGGTGCTCGGCGGCTTCCTGCGCGGAGACACGCCGTGAAGGGACGGAAGGACTGCCCCCGCTGCCAGGGGCGAGGCGTGGTGTTCGACCCGGATCCCCTGAAACCCGCACGCCCGTGCGACTGCGCCTCAGAGGGGGGCCGTGATGCCGCCGAGGCGGGGCTTCCGGCGCGCTACCGGGAGGTCGACTTCGCGCGGTTCTGGAAGTGGTGGAACAACGCCCACGCCCCGGAGATCAAGAGCTCCCTGGAGGCGCTGCCCGAGCTGGAGCGGGCGGCCGCCGCGCCGGACCTGCTCCGGGATGTGCTGGGCCAGGGGGATCCAGGCGAGCTGCTGCGGCTGATCCAGGCCACGCGGAAGAAGCCCGAGCACGGCATCCGCCCCGCCGGGGCCGAGGCCCTGGCGCAGTGGGCGACCACGGGCCGCCACCGGTTCCGCCAGGGCTGGGAGCTCTGGTGGATCCACGGTCCGGCCCAGAGCGGCCGGAGCAGCTTGGCGGCCGCCGCCCTGCGGGCCTGGGGCGAGCGCACGGGCCGTTCCCTCCGCTATGTGTCCGTGCGGGCCCTGAGCCAGGCCATCAAGGATGCCTACTACGATGTGCGCAGCTTCCAGAACCAGGCCTTCCAGAGTGTGCGCGACCTGATCGAGCCGCTGGAATCCCCCGGCCTCCTGGTGCTGGACGACTGGGATCGCATGGATACGGATGTGCGCGTGGCCGCGGCCCTGGCCCAGCTCCTGGACCACCGCTATGCGGAGGAACTGCCCACGGTGCTCACGGCGACGGTGCCGCCCGAGGGGCTCGAGCGCCGGGAAGGGCATCCCCTGGTGCGCCTCGAGGATGCCAGCCTGCTCGGCCGGCTCCGGGGGGCCGAGCGCGTGGAGATGGTCCCGGCCCTGCGGCCCTGGCTCGACCGGCTGGCGCGAGCATGAAGCGGCTGCTCCGCGGGCTCCTGCGCCTCCATCTGGCCCGGCGGCGCGGTCTCTGGGTGGCCCTCGCGGCCCTCACGCTGCTGCTGGGCTGGGGGGCGCTCCGGGTGGAGCGGGCCCTGGATCTGATGAGTCTGCTCCCGTCGAACAATCCGGAAGTGCGCGCCAACCTGGAGGCCGGCGTGGGCCAGCAGGAGCTGGTCTGGCTGGTGGCCGAGGGCAGCGAGGCGGATCTGGACGCCCGCCAGGCCTGGGCCGAGAACCTGGTGGACCGCCTGCTCACGGAGAGTGGCCTGCCCCTGAACGGACTGGCGGCCGAAGGGCGGGTGTCCGACCCGGTGCCGGTGCCGGGGCCCGTGGGTGTCAGCCCCTGGCCCACCCTGTTGGCCGTGGGTGCCCTGCCCGAAGGCGATCCTGCCATCAGCCGCCTCGCCACCGAAACCCTCTACGCCCTGGCCCCGGCCTGGCTGGGGGACCGGCTCGCGCCCCTGCGGGATCCCGTGGAGCTGAAGCGCCGGCTGATGGCCACGGCCAAGGCGCTGCGTTCGCCGGAACCGCTCCAGGCGGCCCTGGCGGGCCTCGATCCCCTGGACCTGCGCGACCTCGCGCCCCAGAACGGAGAGGGCATGGGACGCGCCCGGAAGATCGGTCGGGATTTCAGCCTGAAGGTCCGCCCGGGCTACTTCGAGACGAAGGATGGCCGGATGGTCCTGGTGCCGCTGGTGGCGAGCTTCCCCCCTTCCGACACCCGCGCCACCCAGCGGGTGCTGGTCTGGCTGGGGCATGGGGCCCGGGGCGTCCTTCCGGCCCGCGCCAGCCTTGCGGACGCCCAGGCGGCCCTCGCGCCTTCGGGGGACCGGCCCTTCGCCCTCCAGGTGACCGGCGCCCATGCCATTACCGCCTGGG
>JAKAMQ010000163.1 GCA_021812805.1 Acidobacteriota bacterium | reverse complement strand
GTCCAGCTCCACATCCAACCCCCGGCAGGGTGGGATGCAGCAGCAGGTGGGTATGGTCTCCAGCGTGTCCGGCACCTCCTTCACGATGGGCTCGATGATGGGGCTGCAGAAGGCCACCTTCACGACCGACGGCACCACCCAGTTCTCCGGCTCCGGCCTGAGCGGAATGGGCGCCATGACCTCCGGCATGATGGTGGCCGTGGATGCCAGCCTCCAAGCCGACGGCACCTACCTGGCCCACCGGGTGGAGTACATGCAGACGGGCTCTACCGGCATGGTGGGACAGGGCCTGGTGTCCGCCCTCACCGGCAATCCGCCCACCCAGCTCACCCTGGTGGCCAACGGCGGCATGGGCGGCGGCATGATGGCCTCCTCCATCGGCGGCACGCTCACGGTCTCGCTCCCCGCTTCCGTGCCCTACAGCGTGGACACGGATGGCGTGGACCTCACCAACCTGCCCTTCACCCCGCCCTTTGACGCTTCGAGCGTGACCAAGGGCCAGCGGGTGGATGTGGTCAGCGGCAGCGGCATGATGAGCGGTAGTGGCGGCATGGGCGGCGGCATGACGAGCACCCTGGGCACCCTCACCGCCACCCAGGTGCGCCTCGAACAGCAGGCCCTGCACGGCACGGTGTCCAACTACACCGCCAATGGCTCGCAGGCCACCTTCACGCTGACGCTCCCGGCGGATTCGGCCTTCGCCACCCTGACGGGGACCACCACGATCCTGGTCTACCAGCAGGCCGGAACCCAGGTCTCCGGCACGGCCACCGCCCTCGCGAACGGCCAGGATGTCCAGGCCCGGGGATTGCTCTTCAACGACGGCGGGCTCTACAAGCTCGTGACGAGCTGGATCGTGATCCACTGAACCCGATCCATTGCAGGCGAGGGGGGCCATGCCGAGGGCTGGCCCCCCTTTCGCATGTCAATCCAGAGGTTCCCGCCGGTTCCGCTTCCGTTCCGAGTCCCGCTTCTTGCCCTCCAGGCGGCGCTCCTTCGAAGCCCGGGTGGGGCGGGTGGCGGTCCGTTTCCGGGGCCGCACGAGGGCCTGGCGGACGCCAGCGGCGGCCTTCTCCCGGGCATCCTCCAGGTTCTTGAGCTGGTCCCGGGTGAGATCGCTGACGACGATCCAGAGGCCCTCGGCATCCAGGCGGTTCCGCTGGGCCTCCCGCAGGCGGGCCAGGGCGTCCTCGGGGAGACCTTCGATCAGATCCAGGGCGATGCGCAGTTCCACCTTGGAAGCTACCTTGTTCACGTTCTGCCCGCCGGGTCCCCCCGCGCGCACCGCCTTGAACCGGATGGCTTCTCCCGGGATGCGGACCTGCGCGTTGACGAGGATAGGATCGGCCATGGCTCCAGTCTGCCAGCGCAGAAACGCCGAGGGGGCCGAAGCCCCCTCGTTGCGGTTCGGAACGGCGTCAATTCTGAAGGGTGCGCTGGTCCCAGGCCGCCCGGGTGAGCGTCTGGAGGGGTTGCCCGTGGGCCTGGGCCAGGGCCGCGTTGAGGGCGGGCAGGGACTGGGCGACCAGGTGGTCCACGGTCTGGTAGATGCCGGTGGCCTCCTGGCGCAGGCTGGCGATGCGGGCCAGCTGGTTCGGGCTCGGGGGCCCGGACTGGAATCCGGTGAAGTTGTAGAGCTGATGCAAATGTTCCCGCAGCCGCTCCTCCCCGGTGATGGCGCCGTTGGCTTCGCGGGTGGAGACCATGCGGCCCCGCTGGGTCTCGAGGTCGGCCGCGAGCGCCGTGAGGCTGGCCTTCAGGGCCGGATCCGCGGATGCCGCCCGGGTGCGGAGCTGCGCCTGGAGATCCGTGACCTGCTCCACATGGAAGGCGAGATCCTCGATCATGTGGAACATCTCCATGCGGGCCTGGAAGATGGCTTCCCGCTCCTTCGGCGTGGTGGCGCTCTGGGGATCATCCCGGATCACCAGGGGTTCCGTGATGACGTCCTTGTTCTTGGTCAGGCGCACGGTGTACGTCCCCGCCAGGGCCTCTGGACCTGAGCCGGCCATGCCTTCGGGGTTGGCGCCCAGGGCGGCCCGGGGGGCGCGGAGCAGGCGGTCCCAGGTGAGGCGGTTGAAGCCGCGGGCCTTGCTGGCCCCGATGTTCTGGAGCACCTGTCCCTTGTCATCCAGGATCTCGATCTTCATCTCGCCGATCATGTGCCGCTTCTTCATCCAGTAGGCGATGACCGGCCCGTGGGGGGCATCCTCGCCGGCGTAGTCGCTATCGCCGGACATCCAGCCGTCGCTGCGCTGTTCCAGGCTCACGTAGGGGCGGGTGGGCAGGAAGGCGACATCCTTCTGGAGGATCTCCGGGGTGAGCGCGCGCAGGGAGGTGAGATCGTCAATGACCCAGAGTCCGCGGCCATGGGTGGCGATCACCAGGTCCGCCTCCTGGGGCTGGAAGGCCATATCGCGCACGGGCACCTCGGGGAAGCGGCCGCCCTTGAAGCGGGCCCAGTCGTGGCCGCCGTTAATACTGATGAACAGCCCGTTTTCCGTGCCGAGGTAGAGCAGGTCGGGGCGCACGGGATCCTGCTTCACCACGTTGGCGAATCCGGCGAGATCCGGAGTGGCCAGGGACGTCCAGGTCTGGCCGAAATCATGGGTGACGTACACATAGGGCTTCATGTCGCCGGTGGTATGGCCGTCGAAGGTGGCGAAGGCGGTCCCGGCGTCATGGGGGCTGGCCTCCACCCAGGACACCCAGGTGCCCGTGGGCAGTCCGGGCACGCGGGCGGCCACGTTCTCCCAGCTCTTGCCGCCATTGCGGGTGAGCTGGAGGTTGCCGTCATCGGTGCCGGCCCAGATCACGCCGGCCTTCTTCGGGCTCTCCGAGATGGTGAAGATCGTCGTGTGCGTCTCGGCGGAGGAGTTGTCCACCGTCAAGCCGCCGCTCTCCTCCTGGTTCTGCATCTTCGGGTTGTTGGTGGTGAGATCCGGGCTGATGCGCTCCCAGCTCAGGCCGTGGTCCCTCGACCGGAAGAGGAACTGGCAGCCGATGTAAAGGGTTCCCTTCTCGTTGGGGCTGAGCGCCACGGGGGTGTTCCAGTTCCAGCGGTACTTCGGATCGCCGGCCTTCTCCTCGGGCTTGATGAGCCGCCCCTGGAGGGTTTTCGAATCGAGGCGGGCCAGCATGCCGCCCTGGGACTCGGCATAGACGTAGCGCTCGTTGGTGGGATCAGGGAAGGTGTAGAAGCCATCCCCCCCGAACAGGTTCTTCCAGTGCTTGTTGGAGAGGTACACCCTGCTGTAGCCCATCCAGCAGCTGTTGTCCTGGAGGCCGCCATAGACATGGTAGGGGCGGCCCGAATCCGTGCTCACATGGTAGAACTGGCCCACGGGAAGGTTCGGAATCATGCTCCAGGTGTTGCCGGCATCGGAGGAGACGAACACGCCGCCATCGGTGCCCAGGTACATGTGCTCGGGATCGCTGGGGTCAAAGAAGAGGGCGTGCAGGTCGCTGTGGACGCTGCCCCCGATGGTGGCGAAGCTCTTGCCGCCATCGTCGGAGGCGCTGAACTCGAAGCCTGGCTTGTACACGCGCAGGGGATTCTTCGGATCCACCATGACCAGGGAGAAGTAGAAGGGCCGGACGATGATGTTGGGGCCTGCGTTCCCGCGCACCCAGGTGGCTCCGCCGTCGGAGCTGTGGAAGATGGCTCCATCCTTCGCTTCCACCACGGCATAGACCTGGCGGCTGTCGGAGGGGGCGATGGCCACGGCGATGCGTCCGACTTCGCCGGTGGGCAGGCCGGTCTTGGGGTCACCCGTGAGCCTGGTCCAGGTGCTGCCGCCATCCGTGGATTTGTAGAGTCCGCTGCCGGGACCACCGCTTTCGAAGGACCAGCCCGTGCGGCGATGCTGCCACAGGCTGGCGAACACCACCTTGGGGTTCCTGGGATCCACGGCGACAGCCGCGCACCCGCTGTCCTCGTTGGTGTAGAGAATCCGTTTCCAGGTCTTCCCGCCATCGGTGGTCTTGTAGAGGCCGCGGTCGCCTCCGGGGCTCCAGAGGTGGCCGGTGGCGGCCACGTAGACCACGTTGGAGTCCGTGGGGTCCACCTGGATGGCGGCGATGTGCTCGCTGTCCGGAAGGCCCATGCGGGTCCAGGAGTCGCCGCCATCCACGGATTTGTAGATGCCGTCGCCCACGGACACGCTGTTGCGCATCCAGCTCTCGCCAGTGCCCACCCAGACGGTTTTCGGGTTGGATGGATCCACCGCGATGGCGCCGATGCTCTGGATGTGCTTGTCGAAGACGGGCTGCCAGGTGGTGCCGGCGTTCACGGATTTCCAGACGCCCCCGCTGGCCGCGCCCACGTAGAGGGTGAGGCGGCCCTTGTCCATGTAGCCCGTGATGCAGGAGATGCGGCCGGACATGACCGCAGGGCCGATCGCACGGGCCCGGAGGCCGGACAGGGCATCCGCGTCCAGCTTGACGGCGGGCTGTGGCGCCTGGGCCAGCAGCACCGGGGCGAGCAGGGCTGCGAACAGGGTGGTTCTCAGGTGTCTCATGGCGATTCCAGAGAGAGGTGTCGCGGTTCGTGGCGGAGGGTTTCAGTCCTTGGAAACCGCGGGCTGGGGCGCGGGAGCGGGCGCCGCCGGCTTCTCGGCCACGGGCATGGCGAAGCGGCTGTCGTCCATGGGGACGTTGAACTCCACCTTCTGCACCTGGACCTTCTGCCGCTGGGGCGCACCGGGCATGCCGATCTCGAGGGCGTAGGGAACCATGAGGCCGTTGACCTCCTTGTAGTCGCCCATCACCACTTCCTGCTTCACCTCCTGGCCCCGGACGTGGACGGTCTTGATGTCCTTCACGGGGAGGTAGGAATCCGTGTCCAGGTAGATCTCCTCCGAGTTGCCGCTCTTGAGGTCCACCTTCAGCTTGTAGGCCGGGGCCCCATCCACGGATTCGGTGCCCACCAGGGTGACCTTGTTGCCCTTGGCGCTCCAGTCCACCAGGGAGCCGTCCATGTCTGCCTGGTCCTGGGCCGACTTGAGTTCGTCCTCGGTCATGGGCTCGGCGGTCTTGCTTCCGCCGTAACCGGCAAAGGGATTGACGTGCCAGCCGGTCTTGCCGTCATAGCCCGAACTCTGGGTCTGGCCCTGGACCTGCACATCCGTACGGAAGTAGGCGGGGCGCTTGTTCTCCTCGGTGATGGTGATGTCCATCGGGGCGACGAGCTTGGCGATGACCCGCCGGGTCTGGACCGCTTTCATCTTGGCCAGGCCGCCCTGAGCCTCGTAGTACTTCACCAGCACCTGGTCAAGGGTGGGCTGGGTGGTCTGGGGCGCCTGGGCCATCAGGACCGGGACGACGGACAGGGCGAGCAGGGCGGCAACGCGCTTCATGGTTGACCTTTCTGGAAAGGAGGGGATGCCTCCGATGGGGGGATGGATTCATCATGCCTGGAAAGGCCTGGGTGAGCCCAGGGGCTGCTGAGTGATGGGTAAAAATAGATCGCTTGTCGGGGATCGCCAGTCAGCGGGAAGCGGCTAGCGCATGGCCTCCATGGGCGACAGCCGGGAGGCCCGCAGGGCGGGGTAGAGGCCGAACACCAGGGCGAGGGCCAGGGCCACGATCCAGGCCAGGAGCAGGCCCAGGGGGTTGACCACCAGGCCGTAGGGGAAGCTGGCGGAGAGCGCCTGGCAGAGCAGGGCGCCGGTGACGGTCCCCAGCAGGGCCCCGATGGCGGCCAGCACCACGGCCTCCAGCAGGAACTGGATGAGGATCTCGTGATCGGAGGCCCCCAGGGCCTTGCGCAGGCCGATCTCGAAGCGCCGGTCGCTGAAGCTGATGAGCATCACCGAGAGCACACCCACGCCGCCCACCAGGAGCACGGTACCCGCGAGGCTGAGCAGCACCACGCGCCACCCGGTCATCTGCTGGAGGAAGTTCTGGTAGGCCCGGGCCGCCTCGGCGTCCAGGTCCTCGATCTCCACGTCTTCGATGCCGTGGTGGGCCTGCCGGGTGCGGCCCAGGAGCATGGCCGAGACCTCGCCCAGATCCCGGGTCCGGCGGAGCTTCACGGTCACCTGGGTCAGCTGGTGGGCCGGATCCATGCGATCCATGTAGGTCTCCAGCGGGATGAGCAGCCCGTTGGCATCGTAGTAGTTCTCGTCGTTGAAGATCTGGCCGGGGGCCTGGACGCCCACGATGCGGAAGGGCACGCCCTCGACGACCAGGTCGCGGCCCACGGGGTCGGCGCCGCCGAAGAGCTTGGCGCCCAGGGAGGCGCCCACCACGGCCACGGTGGACCGACGCCGCTGGTCGTCCTCGGTGAGGCCGCGCCCCAGGCCGATGGGCCGGTTCATCCAGGGGGCGTACTGGGCGGTCACCCCGATGACCCAGGTTCGCTCCGTGCCCCCGGTGACGCGCACGCTGACTTCCTTCTGGGCCCTGGGGAGGAACGCCAGCACCCGGGGATTGGGCGCGGTCAGGCGGCCCAGGTCCTCGTAGCGGAGGCCGGGGCTCATGGCGAAGCGGTCCCGTTCTTCCGCGGTTTCGGGAGCCTTCGGCGCGATGCGGACGGTGCCGTCCCAGCTCATCCCCGCGAAGCCCGTGGTGACCTTGTCCATGACCCCGTCCAGCACGGAGGTCATCACCACCAGGGCGAAGACCCCCAGCATGAGCAGGGTCAAGGTGAGGATGCTGCGGAGCTTGTGGGCCCAGAGCTCCACCAGGCCGGTGCGGACCACCTCCCAGAGCATGCCCGCCGAGAAGCCCCGCGATCGGAGACGCGGGGCGGGGGCCTCGGTGTCCAGGAGGGAGGGCCCCGGGGCCCGGAGGATGGCGTCGGGGCTATTCATAGCGCAGAGCCTCCTCGCGACCATGCGGGTCGCATAGCAGGCGACTCGATGTCGCCTGCGACGCGGGGCCCCGCAGGGAGCGAATCACGCAGGGTTGGAGACGAGGGCTATTCATAGCGCAGGGCCTCCATGGGCGACAAGCGGCTGGCCTTCCAGGCGGGGTAGAGCGCGAAGAGGAAGCCGAAGGCCGCGGCCAGGGCGTAGGCCCAGATGAAACTGGCGGGGGTCATGGCCAGGGGGATGCCGAGGCTGTGGGTGATGATCCAGGAGAA
>JAKAMQ010000162.1 GCA_021812805.1 Acidobacteriota bacterium | reverse complement strand
ATGGGTTCCATGGGCAGGTGGAGCATCACCTGTTTGCCCATGCGGTGGGCGATCTCCGCGCTGTCCCGGGTGTATTCCTGGTAGGGCAGCACGGCCACCGTGAGAGGGATCGGCAGGCTGCAGAGCCGCGTCACCAGCTCCGGCGGCATGTAGCCCAGATCGTCAATGACCAGGGCGAAACGGGGAAGGCCGTGGTCCGGTTCCGGGCCCGGAGGCTTGATGGCTTCCGCGTGAGGCTTCGCCTTCGGCTCAGGCTGTTGCCTCCCTGGTTTGGCCGTTCCGGCCTTCGGAGCTGCGCGCCGGCCGCAGCCCTGTTGACCGAGCATAAGGCCGGCGCCAAGGCCCAGGGCCAGCACCAGCACACCCCAGACCATCAGGGTGAGGGTCGAGGTCCTGCGATGGGTCTTGGGCAACTAGGCCGCCTTGTGCGTCGTGGGCGCGGGTGCGGGCGTGGGCAGGGGTGTCTTGAGGGCGTCCAGGGCCTTGGCCAGCGGATCGTCGGCCGCCTCCAGTTTCAGGGTCTGGTCGGGCACGAGGCCCTGGCGGTCGAGTTTCTCGCCTCCATCCCCCACCCAGCGGCCATAGACCAGTTCCACCGCGCCGCCCTGGCGCAGGGGGAAGCGGCCGCGCACCACGGCCAGGCCTGGGGTGCGCTCGCCCAGGATCCGGGCGCCGTTCTTCTTGAGGCAGGCGGCCAACACTTCGGGCATGCCCAGGGTGCTGCGGCCGATGAGGACCGCCATGCTGGCGAAGGGCGTGCCCAGCGGACCCGCGGCCAGGGGCTCATCCGGCTTGCCGGCCTGCTGCAGGGTGCCGACGGTTCCTTTCACGCCCAGGAATCCCGCGAGGGCCGCGGCCTCGGCTGCGCTGCCGTTCACGCACTGGCGCAGATCCAGCACCAGCGCCTGCTTCCGGTCCAGCCCGGCCAGCAGGGTCCGGACTTCCTGGGACCGGCCCGGATCAAGATCCGGGAGCGTGATGCGGATGCCGCCCGCGGCCTTCTGGATGGACACCTTCTGCCTGGGCAGCACCTCCATCTTGAGGGAGGACTTCACCAGATCGCCCGTGAGGGTGGAGTAGCGGTAGAGGTCCAGGGGCGTGCCCGGCTCTCCACGCAGGCGCCGTTCCAGGGTCCAGGCGCTGAGCAGGCCGACCGAATCGCCATCCACCTTGCGGATGACATCTCCGGGCTGGATGCCCGCCTGGGCCGCAGGGCCGCCCGGGGTCACGGCGAGCACCTGGGCGTAGATGCCGCGCTTGACGGCCACCAGCCCCGCCGAGGCCGGTCCAGGCGAAGGCAGGCGCAGATCCTCGGGACTCAGGTAGGCATTGAGGGGATGGGCCCGTTCCAGCACCGCCTGGATGCCTCCGGCGAGCACCTTCCCCATATCGGGGCGATCCACGTAGTCGCGCTGGACCAGGGAGAGGACATCCTGGATGTCCGTCAGCCCGGCCAGGGGATCGGGCGGAACCTTGGAAACAGTGGCTTCGGGGGCGCTTGAGTGCTGCTGGAGGACCGGATAGGTGACAGCGCCCACCAGCGGGAGGGACAGGACGGAGAGCCAGGTGCGGGCGTGCATGGTTCCAGTGTAGCGGTCGCGTCCGGCCTGTCAGCTCCTTAGGCGATCAAGTCGAGGGTGGCCTTCATCCGCCGGGACTCGGCCTGGACGACCTTTAGGTTGGCTTTGTACATCACGTCCAGCGCCATGCCTTGCACCGCCTCGGTGGCGAGATCCACGTTGGAGCCCCCGGGGGCCGTGGGGGAGGGATCCGCGGTCACGCCCTGCACCGCCACGCCGCCGGCCGGCTGGGCGGTCAGGTCCACCCGCTTCGCCTGGTAGCCCGCCGTCAACTGGTTGGCCACGTTGTTGGCCTGCACAGCCAACCCGGCGCTCGCAGCGCCAAGTCCGGAAAGGGCAGGTCCAAGGGCGTCCATGACCGGTCTATCGGCCGGCAGACCCCTCGGCTTGAGACCTCCGGAACCAGTCGCTTCCCGACTGGAAGCCCTTCTGTTTCGGCGCGGTCTGGGCGTGGCGGGCAATGGCCAGATCCATGAGACGGGTCAGCAGGTCGGCGTAGGGGACGCCGCTGGCGGCCATCATCTTGGGGAACATGGAGATGCTGGTGAAGCCGGGAATGAAGTTCAGCTCGTTGAGGAAAATCCTCCCGGAGGCGCGTTCCAGGAAGAAATCCACTCGCGCCATGCCGTAGCCGTCCACCGCGGCGAAGGCCCGGGCCGCCAGCTTGCGCACCAGATCCGCCAGTTCCTCGGGGATCTGTGCGGGGATCTCCGAATGGCTCTTGCCGGCGATGTACTTGTCCTCGAAGGTGTAGAACTCGTCGGCCACGACGATTTCACCGGGCTGGGACACCAGGGGATCGTCGCCGCCCAGGACGGCCACTTCGATCTCACGGACATCCAGCCCCTGCTCCACCAGTACCCGGCGATCGAAGGTGAAGGCCCGGTCCAGGGCCGCGGGCAGATCCTCCGTCCGTTTCACTTTCTCCACACCAATGCTGCTGCCCAGGTTGGCGGGCTTGATGAAGAGCGGCAGCCCCAGCTTCGCGCAGGCCGCCAGGCAGCCGCCCCGGTCACGGTTCCAGCGTTCCTCGGTGAGCCCTTCGTAGGGCACCACGGGCAGTCCCTCGGACTCCCACAGGCGCTTGGTGATCCACTTGTCCATGCCCGCCGCCATCGCCAGCAGGCCCGCGCCGGTGTAGGGACGGTGCAGCAGCTCCAGGTAGCCCTGGATCTGGCCGTCCTCGCCTCCTGCGCCGTGCAGCGCGTTGAAGAAGAGATCGGGCAGGGGGGTGTCCTCAGCGCCCCGCTCCAGGGGCATGAAGGGATGAGCGCTGCGCTCCGGCAGTTCCCCGGCGGCGAGCCGCGCGAAGGGATCGCCCAGGACGGCCCAGACGCCGTTCCGGGCGATGCCCAGGGGGCGCACCTCGAACCGGGCGGGGTCCAGATGCTCGGCGATGGCCCGCGCCGTCACGATGGAAACCTCGTGCTCGGGGCTCTCGCCGCCAAAAAGAAGACCGACCGAAAGACGCTGGCTCATGCCTCCACTCTACCGCCAACGTCTTCGAAGAGGGATCGCGTCCCGTGGGGTTGCGCTAGGCTAGGACAGCCTCCCAGGAGCATCCGTGCGCACGGCCATCTATCCCGGCTCCTTCGATCCCGTGACCCTCGGCCACTGGGATCTCATCCAACGGGCCGAAAAGCTCGTGGACCGCCTCGTGGTGGCGGTGCTCCACAATCCCGCCAAGACCGCCGCCTTCACGGTGGAGGAGCGGGTGGCCATGCTGCGCGACCTGGTGGGTGACCATCCCGGCGTGGAGATCACCAGTTTCCATGGCCTGCTGGTGGATTTCGCCCGCAGCCAGGGCGCCCAGTCCATCGTGCGCGGCGTGCGGGCTTTCAGCGACTTCGAGTACGAATTCCAGATGGCGCTCATGAACCGCAAACTGGCGCCGGAACTGGAAACGGTCTTCCTCATGCCCAAGGAGAAGTACAGCGCCGTGAGCAGTCGCCTCGTGCGGGAGATCGGCAGCATGGGGGGCACCCTCGCCGATCTGGTGCCGGAGATGCTGCGGGACCGCATCGCGGACCGGCTGCGGTCATGACCAGGACCCCCATGCGGATGCGCGGGCTGGTGCTGCTCGCCCTGCTGGCGCCGCGCCTCCCGGCCCAGCCCGCCCCGCCTGCGGTCCCGCCGACCCTGGCCGAGGTGCGGAAGACCATGGGAATCCCCTCCACCGACACGGTGCGGGGCCAGAAGGACACCGTCGGCTTCGCCTCGCGGGCGGACCAGATGGCCAAGGTCTGGGACTGGTCCGCCCAGCCGCCCTTCCCGGAAGCGCTCGGCCCCTTGCCTGCGCCCGGCGTCCTCGGCGTGATCTGTCCCCACGATGACTACCTGTACGCGGGGCGCGTGTACCGCCGGATCCTGCCCCTGGTGACGGCCCATACCGTCGTACTGGTGGGGGTATTTCATGGCTACCGCCGCTTCGGGGCACGGAACGCGCTCGTGTTCGATCCCTACCGGGCCTGGCGCGCCCCGGATGGCGCCATCCCTGTTTCCGGGCTGCGGGACGAGCTGCTGGCCCAGCTGCCCGCCTCCGATGTCATCCGGGACGCTGCGATGCAGGACAGCGAGCATTCCGTGGAAGCCATCGCCTACTGGCTGAAACACCAGGATCCCAGGCTGAAGATCGTCTCCATCCTGGTGCCCGCGGCCTCGTTCCCGCGCTTCCAGGAGCTGGCCGCCCACCTGGGGAAGGCCCTGGCCGCGTCCCTGCGCAAACGCGGCTGGGCGCTGGGCCGGGATGTGGCCCTCGTGATCTCCTCCGATGGCATCCACTACGGCGCCGACTTCGCCTACACCCCCTACGGCGAGGGCGGCGTGGACGCCTACGTGAAGGCCACCGCCCGCGACCGGGCCCTGCTGACGGGCCCCCTGGCCGGTCCCGTCACCCCGGCGAAGGCCGAAGCCTTCTACGATGCGGCGGTGGATCCGCAGCATCCCGACACCTACCGGATGCCCTGGTGCGGGCGCTTCTCCATTCCCTTCGGCCTCCTGCTGCTGGGTGAAACCGCACGCGACCTGGGCCTGCCGGCCCCCGTGGGTCTTCCCATCGCCTACGGCACCTCCATCAGCTTCCCCGAGCTGCCCGTGAAGCCCCTCGGCATGGGCCGCACCGCCCCGGCGAACCTGTACCACTTCGTAAGCTATCCCGCCGTGGCGTTCGTCGCCAGGAAGGTCAGCTCACATCCGCCAGCCGCAACCGTGTCTGTTCGCGGCGAAGCCAGTCCAGCTGGCGTTCGCTGAGGCCGAGCTGGAGGGCGCGGTCGGCGGCCTCGCGGCAGCGGAGGAGGAGGGCGCGGTCGCGCACCAGATCGGCGGCCTGGAACTGGGGCAGGCCGGCCTGGCGCACGCCGAAGAACTCGCCGGGTCCGCGCAGCTCCAGATCCTTCTGGGCGATGCGGAAGCCGTCCTGGGTCGCCACCAGCACCGCCAGGCGCTGGGCCTCGCTGGCGCTGAGCATGACGAACTGGCTGGCGTGGGCGCCCCGGCCCACGCGGCCCCGCAACTGGTGGAGCTGGCTGAGGCCGAAGCGCTCGGCGTGATCCACCACCATCACCGTGGCGTTGGGCACGTCCACACCCACCTCCACCACGGTGGTGGCCAGGAGGATGCCCGCCTCGCCGCGGACGAAACGGCCCATGCGCGTGGCCAGCTCGTCGGCCTTGAGGCGGCCGTGGACCACGGCCAGCTCGGTGTCGGGGAAGCGGGCGCGCAGGAGCTTCTCCATGGCCTGGATGTCCCGGAGTTGCACCTTGCCTCCATCGAACGCCGCGCTCCGCGCGTCTCCCGGTCGCCCCTGGCTCCCGGAGATGGAGCCTCCATCCGAAGGATCAATGGCGGGACTCACCACGAAGGCCTGGCGGCCCGCGGCCAGCTCCCGGGCCACGAGGCCCCAGGCCACCTCGGCCTGGGCGGGATGCAGCAGTTTCGTGGCGATGGGCTGGCGGCCGGGGGGCAGCTCATCCAGCACGCTCTGATCGAGGTCGCCGAAGATGGAAAGGGCCAGGGAACGCGGGATCGGCGTGGCGCTCATGACCAGCCAATGGGGATCGCCACCCTTCTCTTTGAGGGCCTCGCGCTGCTTCACGCCGAAGCGGTGCTGTTCGTCCACCACCACGAGCTGGAGCTGGTGGAAGGCCACGGATTCCTGGAAGAGGGCGTGGGTGCCCACCACGTAGCGGGCCTCGCCAGAGGCGATGCGGGCCAGGGCTTCGCGCTTCTCTGCGGCTTTCATGCCGCCCAGCAGCAGCTGCATCGTCCCGGACTCGGGTCCCAGCAGGCGCTGGAAGCTCGCCGCATGCTGGCGGGCGAGCACTTCGGTGGGCACCAGCAGGGCGCCCTGGCCGCCCGTCTCGGCCACCATGGCGAGGGACAGGAAGGCCACCAGGGTCTTGCCGCTGCCCACGTCGCCCTGAAGCAGGCGGTTCATGACGCGGCCGGAGGTGAGATCCTCCACGATCTCCTTGAAGGCCCGGCGCTGGGCACCGGTGAGGGGGAAGGGCAGGTAGGCCTTCAATCGCTCGCGGAGGTCCGGCGAGGTGGGCACCACCAACCCCTTCCGCCGCAAACGGCCGGCCCGGCGAAGGGCCACACCCAGGGCGAAGGCGAAGAGTTCCTCCGCGGCCAGCCGCTGGTGGGCCGGCGTCGTGCCCTCCTCCAGGGCCCGGGGGTCGCTGTCGTCGGGCGGCTCGTGCAGCAGCCGCAGCGCGGCGAGGGTGTCCGGCAGATCCCTGGAAAGGTCCAGCGGCAGCCACTCCTCGGGGGGATGGGCGCGGGCGAGCGCCTCGGCCGCGAGCCGCTGGCGCGCGCGACCCGGCAGGGGACCGAGTTTCCGGTAGAGGGGCAGGAAGCGGCGCACCCAGGGCGTCTCCTCGCCGCGGCCCAGGAGTTCGAACTGGGGGGAGCGCATCTCCAGGCCGTGCCGTCCCAGCACCACCGGGCCGAAGGCCAGCAGCCGGTCGCCCACCTTGAGCGAACGGCCCAGGTAGGGCTGGTTGAACCAGATCAGGCGCAGGGTGCCGGTGCCATCCACCAGGAGGGCTTCCGTGAGGGCCATGCGCTGCACCCGGGTGGTGCTCTGGCGGAGATCCTGGAGGGTGCCCAGCACGGTGACGATGCCGCCTTCCATTCCATCGGAAGGGGACCGCCCGCTCCCTTCGGTCGCTCTGCGTCCCCCTCCGGCTCCCCACGAAGGGCTCGGGCGGAGCCC
Organism: Acidobacteriota bacterium; assembly: GCA_021812805.1. Taxonomy (GTDB): domain Bacteria; phylum Acidobacteriota; class Holophagae; order Holophagales; family Holophagaceae; genus Geothrix. Next base: position 329 of record JAKAMQ010000162.1, on the reverse strand, counting down.
GAACCCTTCGTCTGGCCCCTCGAAGCCTCGCCGTTCCAGGCTGCCAAGGTGCTGGAGGCTGCCCCGGTCCACGTACCGGAACGGCAGGCTCCAGAGCAGGTCGCGGAGCGTGCCGATGCCCGCCTCCTGCAGCGCCGCCGCCCGGGCCGGGCCCAGGCCCCGGAGGACCGTGACCTGGGTGCTGAGCGGGAGGGGCGCGAGGGACATGGAGTTCCAGGCTAGTGCACCTCGCCTGAAATACCTGGATCAAATGGGTCGAAGGCGAGGTGCACTTCCATCGGGGCATGGCCCCTCTGGCGCCCTTGCGCGCAGACGCGCCAGGGCTGTCA
>JAKAMQ010000161.1 GCA_021812805.1 Acidobacteriota bacterium | reverse complement strand
TGCCACGTGATGATCGAAATTCCGGACGACAGATCCGAAATTTCATCTTCTCTTTTCAACATACCCAGGGCCTAGAGGCTGCCCTGACCTGGCGCCTGACCGGCCTCTTCGGCCTGCCGTTTCAGGGCGCGCCGTGTCAGCGCAAGGGGACGGACGGTGCATCCAGCAGGACATGGCAATCTCCGGGTCATGGGCCCAGCAGAGCAAGGGTTGTGCGGAAGGGAGGCGGGTCTGGAGGGGAGTTTGACACGAACAAGGTATCGGTTATAATGATACTCGAGGCATGCCAAGGGCCGCCATGCAACCCACTCGGATCATTCCCCTCTTTGACGCTTTCTTGGCGAGCCGAGGCCATCGCCTGGAGGCCATCGCCACCGGTGGAGCGGCCCTGGCCCTCCTGGGGATCATCCACCGCGAAACGCGCGACTGTGATCTCATCGAGCCGGAACTCCCAGCCGCGGTGCGTTCGGCGGCCATGGATTTTGCCGCCGACCTTCGCAGACAGGGGGAGATTCTGCGTGACGACTGGCTGAACAACGGTCCATCCGCCCTGGGGCCGCTGCTGCCCGAAGGCTGGCGAACGCGCCTTCAGGTTCTCTACCAGGGCCAGGCGATCCACCTCTGGTCCCTGGGGCGGCGCGAGTTGCTCCTCGCCAAACTCTGGGCGCTGTGCGATCGAGGCCTGGACCTGGGTGACTGCCTGGCGTTGGCCCCCGATGCCTCCGAACTGATCGGGGCCGAAACCTGGATCGTGGAGCAGGATCTCAATCCTGAGTGGCCCGTCCATGTGCGAGCCACGCTATCAGACGTGGCAAGGAGGCTGGGTCATGGGCTTTAGACGGCACACGGCCCCCGCTCGGCCCCTGGAGGGCGAGGCCTTGACGGCGGCGCTGGTGGGGATCGGGATGGCCTTTTCGATGGAAGGCATGCCCAACCCCAACATCGAGGACACGCTGCTGGCCGCTTCCGTAGAAGGGATGGAGCGGGGGGATCTCCGGGTGTTGTCGGTGCTCATGACGTGGCTGGAGCTTCATTCCGCATGGATCAACGCGGACCGCCTGACCGCCCTGGTGGGTCAGCAGACCAGCGGCAAGGTACGGGCCTTCTGGAGCGCAGTGGCCCGCTGGCTGGGCAAGGATCGGCGCCTGGCCCGGATGGAAAAAGCGTATGCAGGTCCGCGCGTGGATCTGCTGGCCGCGGGAATGGCGTTCCATCTCCGCCGTGCGGGCGAGGATCTCCGTTTTGAGGGGGGCCCCCTCTGCGTGCCGGCGGGGATTCTCCGGGATCGCAAGGGTGACGTGCTGACACCCAGGGAACTGGCCCACCGGCATGCGACCTACCGCCGCCGTATTGAACTGGGGCCCTCCTACCGGGCCGACATGTGGGCCGCCCTGGACCAGGACCCAGGACTATCGCCCTCGGCGCTGGCTCGTCTCACCTATGGTTCGTTCGCCACCGCCTGGCATGTGAAGCGCGATTGGGAACTCCTGAAAGGCGCTTGAGCTGCCAAGGAGCCAAGGGCTGGAACCTGGGCGCCGCTCCGTTCACGCCTTCTGGAAGCTGGTCCAGGATTTGGCCCGTATCCTCAGAGCCTCGATGACCAGGGCCGTCCCCCGGGCCAGCAGCAACGGAAACAATCCATTGCGTTGGGGCTCGCTGCCTCTGGGTTCAGAGGGACTTTATCCGGCCTCTTCGGCCTGCCGTTTCAGGGCGCGCACCATGCCGGGGAAGATGAAGCGGTGGAAGGGCAGGACGGAGTACCAGTAGAGCAGCCCGGGGAGGCCGCGGGGCTCGAAGAAGGCGGTCTGTTCCAGGCGGGCGCCGGCGCCTTCGGGGCGCACCTGGAACTGGAGCCAGGCGTGGCCCGGCAATTTCATCTCGGCCCGCAGGCGCAGCAGGCGGCCGGGTTCCAGGGCCTCCACGCGCCAGAAATCCACCGGATCGCCCACCCGCAGGCTGCGCGGATGGCGCCGCCCCCGGCGCATGCCCGTGCCGCCGGTGACGCGGTCCAGCAGGCCGCGGAGCTGCCACAGCCAATTCCCGGCGGGCCAGCCGGCCTCGCCGCCCAGGGCGCAGCAGGCGCGGAACACGGCCTCGGGCGGGGCCTTCACATGCCGATGGTGCCGCTCGAACAGCAGGCCTTCGTGGGTATCCAGTTCCCGGCCTTCGGGACCGCCCGCCAGGCCGGTAGCCCAGGTGGTCTCCACCGCATCCTGGTCGAGGCGCTGGAGGGCCAGGGCCAGGGCCTCGCGGTAGCCCATGGGACGCACCTGGAAGGCGGTGAGGGCCCGGGGGTTCCGCACCACCACCTCGGTGGCGAGGCCCTCCACCAGCGGCCCGGCGAGGGCCTTGGGAATGGGGGTCACCAGATCCACCCAGTGGATGGACAGCCGCGGGAAGGGCACGTTCATGGGCACGATGATCCGGTGCAGGCCCTGGGCCTCGGCGTAGCCGAGCATCATCTCCCGGTAGGTGAGGATGTCCTGGCCGCCGATCTCGTAGATGCCCTCCAGATCCGGGTGCGCCAGGGCTTCCAGCAGGTAGGCCAGCACATCGCGGATGCCGATGGGCTGGCAGCGCGTGTTCACCCAGCGGGGGGTGATCATGACCGGCAGCCGTTCCGTGAGGTGGCGGATCATCTCGAAACTGGCGCTGCCGCTGCCGACGATGACCGCCGCGCGGAACTCCAGCACGGGCACGCCGGTGGAGGCCAGGGCTTCGCCCACCTCCTGGCGGCTGGCCAGGTGCTGGCTGCGCTGGCGGCCGGGATCGCCCAGGCCGCCCAGGTAGAGGATCCGCCGGACCCCGGCCGTGGCGCAGGTTTCGGCGAAGGTGCGGGCCTGCCGCTGGTCCTTGAGGCGGAAATCCGGGCTCTTGTCGCCCATGGCGTGGACGAGGTAGTAGGCCTGGCGCACGCCCGCGAGGGCCCGGGCCAGGCTGGCGGGATCGGAGACATCCCCGGGCACCACCTCGACGCCGGGCCAGGCGCGGCCCGCTAGGCGCTCGGGGTTGCGCGCCAGGCAGCGCACCCGGTGGCCCGCCGCCAGCAGGCGCGGCACCAGCCGCCCGCCGATGTAGCCCGTGGCCCCGGTGACGAGCACCACCGGGCGGCCGGGATCCATGAGGACCGCGCCGATGACGGGCGAAAGGGCGGGCGGAGTGGCGGGGGGCTCCGTCATGCGGGCACCAGATCGGCGAACACGAAGCCATCGCGAGGAACCGTTTCGCCCGGCGCGACCGTCACGGGCTGCCGGAACATGGGCCCGTCCCAGGCGAAGGTGTGGAACTCGCCCCGCTCGCCGCAGGGATCCACCCCGGCGGGCAGATCGGCCAGCAGCGCCGCGTCGAAGGCCCGGCCCGCGAACCGGGCGTCCAGAACCCGGGGGTCCACGCACACGAGGGTGGCCTTCAGCCCGGAGGCGATCATCTCCCGGGCGAGGCGGGCCGTGTCCTCCCCCCACAGGGGGAAGAGCGGCGCGAGGCCCGTGCCCGCCAGCCGGGCTTCGCGGTAGGCCCGCACGTCCTCCAGAAAGAGATCCCCGAAGGCCACGGCGGTGATGCCCTCGGCGGCAGCCCGCGCGCAGGCCTCCGCCATGGCCGCCTCGTAGGCCTCGTTCGAGCAGGGCCAGGGCAGCGGCACCTTCCAAAGGGGCAGCCCCGCGGCTTCGGCCTGGGCTTCCAGCAGCCGCGCCCGGACGCCATGCATGGCCACGCGGTCGAAGGCGCTGTTGAGGGTGGTCAGCAGGCCCGCCACCTCCAGCTCAGGATCCGCCCGCAGCCGGTGCAGGGCATAGGCCGCATCCTTGCCGCTGGACCAGCTGAGCAGCACGCGTCGAGGCATGGGGGGGACTCCGGCCCTCAAGTATGCCCAGCCCCCGGGGGGCTTCGCAAATCTTGACGAAAACGGTAAACTTTCTCCGGGAGCCATCCATGCCGAAGGTCATCAACATCGAACCCACGCCGAATCCGGATGCCCTGAAGTTCCTGGTGAACCCGGCGATCCTGAAGGGCGGCTCGCGCTCGTTCAAGGATTTCGGCTCCGCCGTGGGGGATTCCCTGGGCTCGGCGCTCTTCGCCCTGGGCCGGATCACCTCCGTGTTCTACATGGACCGCTTCGTGACGGTGAACAAGGAGCCTTCGGCGGAATGGAGCGATCTGATTGATCCCATCTGCGAGGTGATCGAGGAGCTGAAACTGGCCGAGGCGACCGCGGGCGAGGGCCCCCGGGTGGACGGCGGCGGAACCACGGACGAGGTGCTGGCCCGCATCAACGACCTGATTGACCTGCGCATCCGGCCCGGCCTGGCGGGAGATGGCGGCGGCCTGGAAGTGATCGCCTTCGATGGCCAGACGCTCGAAATCAGCTACCACGGAGCCTGCGGTTCCTGCCCCTCCGCCACCACCGGCACCCTGCGCTACATCGAGGGCATGCTGCAGGAGGAGGTGGATCCGGGCATCCGTGTGGTGAGCTGGTAGGCCCCATGCGGAACCCGTCCCCCACTCCCGCGCAGCGCCTCGGTCATGGCCGCAGGCCATGCCGAGTGGAGGTGGATCCGGGCATCCGTGTGGTGAGCTGGTAGATCTCATGCGGAACCCATCCCCCACCCCCGCGCAGCGCCTCGGTCATGGCCGCAGGCCCTGCCGAGTGGAGGTGGAGCCGGGCCTCCGTGTGGTGCGCGGGTAGGCCGGAACCTTGGCGGCCGGTCGGAGGCAGCGGAGGCAGCCAATCTGCACTACCCTTGGGGTGCGACGGGGGGACTGTGCAGAAAACAGACAGTCGGGACCGAAGGAAGGAACGGAAAAAAACGGACCACCTTGCGGCCATGGTGGAGCTGCTGGGCCGGGACAGCGCGGACCCCGCGCGGCTGTTCGAGCATTCGCTGGCGCTGCTGCGGGAACGCCTGGGCGCGGAGCGGGCGCTGCTGACGCGGGTGACTGGACTGGGCCACGAGGTGTTCTGGTGGGCCGCCGGCGACGAGAAAGCCCTGCACCGCATTTTCGAACAGCCCGAGAAGGGCTATTGCGCCTGGGTGATGGCCCATCCGGACCGCCCGCTGGTGATAAGGGATGCGGAACTGGAACCGCTCTGGCGCGACAGCCCCGCCTGCCGCGAACTGGGCATCCGCGCCTATGCCGGGGTGGTGCTGCGCGAAGGCGGCCGGGTGGTGGGCACGCTCTGCATCCAGCACGACAAGCCCCTGCCCATGGGACGGGGCGCATTGTCGCTCCTGAAGGCGCTGGGGCATCTGCTGGGCAAGACCCTGGAAGCGGAACAGCTCAGGCAGGAACTCACCGCCACCCGCGACGCCCTGGAACTCAGCAGTGCCGTGGTGCAGGACAGCGCCCTGCAGAGCGGGCGCTCGGGCCTGCCCAACCGGCGCTACCTGGAGATCTGGATCCGGGCCACGGTGTTCCTGGCCCGGCGGCGGAACGAAGACATGGCCCTGGCGCTGTGGTCCCAGCCCATGGAACGGGGGCTCAAGAGCCGCCTCCAGGCCCTGGCCGAGGCCCTGCGGGGCGAGGATCTGCTGGTGGAGTTCTCCACCGACCACTACCTGCTGCTCATGCCCCACACCACGCCGGAGGGCGCCGAGGTGCTGCTGGCGCGGATCTGGGAACAGGTGGGGGACCATCCCGCCGGCGCCACCTGTTGGCGGCCCGGCGACGAGGATCTGTCCCTTCAGGGCGCCCTGCGCCGGGCCTCGACGGCCCTGGAGGAAGCCAAGGGCGGCGGGCGATTCGTGGTCTGGCATCTGCCCTAGGAGCCGATCCCGTGGGCCCGTGGGACGATGGTGAGCGGTTGACTAACCCGGCTGCATCCGGGCCCTGGAGGTGACTGTTGGATACGCCGACCTTGGTGAAGGTGGCCCTGGAGGCGCTGGCCGCGGATGGACGCCCCAGCCGCGAGGAACTGTGCCACTGGTACGAGCTCATGCATCTGGGACGGGTGCTGGATGACAAGGCGCCCAACTACCTGAAGCAGGCCATCGGCTGGTCCTACCACGCGCCCTGCGCCGGGCACGATGGCATCCAGCTGGCCCTGGGCCTGGCCTTCCGGCCGGGCCGGGACTTCCTCTTCCCGTACTACCGCGACCTGCTGACCTGCCTCGCGGCGGGCCTCACCGCCGAGGAGATCATCCTCAACGGCATCTCCAAGGCCACGGATCCCGCCAGCGGCGGCCGGCACATGAGCAACCATTTCGCCAAGCCCGCCATCGGCATCCAGAACGTCTCCAGCCTGACGGGGAACCACACCCAGCACGCGGTGGGCCTGGCCCGGGCCGTCAAGCGCTACGGGAAGGACGCCGTTGTCTTCAGCAGCCAGGGGGAATCGTCGCTTTCCGAGGGCTACTGCTACGAGAGCATCAACGGCGCCGACCGGGAGCAGCTGCCTGTGGTCTTCGTGGTACAGGACAACGGCTACGGCATCTCGGTGCCCAAGCGGGACCAGAGCGCCAACGCCCACCTCTGCGACAACTACCGGGGGTTCACAAACCTGAAGATCGTCTCCTGCGACGGCCTGGATCTGCTGGATTCCATCCGAGCCATGGAGGAAGCCCTCGCGCATATCCGCAGCGGTGAAGGGCCGGCCATGGTGTACGCCACCTGCGTGCGCATCGGCAGCCACTCGAACTCCGACCGGCACGAGCTGTACCGCGATGAGGCCGAGCTGGCCGCCGCGAAAGCCCGGGATCCCCTGCCCCGCTTCCGGGCCTACTGCCTGGCGAACGGCCTCAGCGAGGATGAGCTGCAGGCCATCGAGACCGACAACCAGGCCCGCTACCTGGCCGCCCACGACCGGGCCATGGCCGCGCCGAGCCCTGAGGCCGCCAGCATCCACGACTTCGTGATTCCCGAGGGCTGGGTGTCGGAGCAGTACCCGGACGGCCTCCACCAGGCCACGGGCGAGCCCATCAGCCTGATCGCCGCCCTGAACCAGACCCTGAAGGAGGAATTCCGCGCCAACCCGGACACCTTCATCTGGGGCCAGGACATGGCCAACAAGGACAAGGGCGGCATCTTCAACGTCTCCAAGGGCATGCAGCAGGAGTTCGGCCCGGACCGTGTGTTCAACGCCCCCATCGCCGAGGACTACATCGTGGGCACGGCCAACGGCTTCTCCCGCCTGGATGACAAGATCCGCGTGGTGGTGGAGGGCG
>JAKAMQ010000160.1 GCA_021812805.1 Acidobacteriota bacterium | reverse complement strand
GAGCCTGGATGGCGGGAAGCCCGTGCTGCTGACGCCGGAAGCCGCGGATCACACCATCACGATGTCGAAGGATGGGCGCTTTTTCGTGGACAGCTATTCCACGCCCACCACGGCGCCCGTGACGGTGCTGCGCGAGGCTGAACACGGCCGCGTACTGGCCACGGTGGCCAAGGCAGACCTCTCGCGCCTGGTGGCCACGGGCTGGAAGCCGCCGGTGCCCATCGTGGTGAAGGCCCGCGATGGCAAGACCGATCTCTACGGCCTGATGTTCACGCCGACCCATCTCGATCCGCACCGGAAGTACCCGGTGGTGGACTACATCTATCCAGGCCCGCAGGAGGGCTCGGTGTTCAGCTTCAGTTTCCTGCCCGCGGATGGGGACAACCAGGCGCTGTCGGAGCTCGGCTTCATCGTCGTGGCCCTGGACGGGATGGGCACGCCCTGGCGGTCCAAGGCCTTCCACGATGTCTGGTACGGCGACATGGGCGACAACACCCTGCCGGATCAGGTGGCCGGACTGCGGGAACTGGGACAGCGGCACGCCTGGATGGATCTGGGCCGCGTGGGCATCTGGGGCCACTCCGGGGGCGGCAACGCCACCGCGGACGCGCTGTTCCGCTATCCGGATTTCTTCAAGGTGGGCTGGGCCGAGAGCGGCAACCACGACAACCGGGTGTACGAGGACGACTGGGGCGAGAAGTGGCAGGGGCTGCTCACCACCGGGAAGGACGGCGCCACGAACTACGACAACCAGGCGAACCAGAAGCTGGTCGGGGGCCTCAAGGGCCGCCTGATGCTGGTCCACGGGACGATGGATGACAACGTTCCGCCCAACAACACCCTGCTGGTGGTGGATGCGCTCATCAAGGCGAACAAGGACTTCGACCTGCTCATGATCCCGAACGCGCACCACGGCTACGGCGCGGCCACCCCCTATGTGACGCGGCGCCGCTGGGACTACTTCGTGCGCCACCTGGCCGGGGATACGCCCCCGGCGGGGTTCGCCCTCAAGCCCTGGCCCTGGTTCTGAAAACCCGGCCCAGCGAGGCGGGGTAGACTCCCTCCATGGTGTCCTGGGATCCCGCCCTCCTCGCCGCCCCGCCGCTGCGGGACGCGGAAGACCGTCTGCCTCCGGCGGAGAAGCTCTTCGCCCTGCGCACGCTGCCCCTCGGCGAGATCAAGGCCATCGGCTTCGACATGGACCATACGCTGGCCCGCTACCGCGCGCCGGAGGTGGATGAACTGGCCTTCAAGAAGGCGGCCCGTCTGCTGGTTCGGGAGCACCAGTACTCGCCCTGGCTGCTGGGTGTGGAGTACGATCCCGCCTTCGCCGTGCGCGGGCTGGTGCTGGACGGCCTCCGGGGGAACCTGCTGAAGCTCAACCGCGAGCGCCAGGTGGTGCGGGCCTGCCACGGCAGCCGCGTCCTGGGCCGCCCGGAGATCGAAGCCACCTACGGCCGCCGCCGCCTGGCCGCCGCCGCCAAGGGTTTCCGCAGCATTGACACCCTGTTCGAGATCCCCGAAAGCCACCTCTTCGCACAGATGGTGGATGGCGTGGATCAGGGTTTCCTGAAGGCGGACAACTACCTCCAGATCTTCCAGCAGGTGCGGTGGGCCATCGACACAGCCCACCGGAATGGCGAGATGAAGGCGGAGATCCTGGAACACAAGGACTACTTCATCCCCCACGATCCCAGGCTTGCCCTGGCGCTGGACCGCCTCAAGCGCTCCGGCAAGAAGCTGTTCCTGTTGACCAACAGCGAATGGACGTTCACCGACGGTGTGCTGGGCCATCTGCTGGATGGCCAGGACGAGGCCCGGCCGAAATGGACGGACTATTTCGACCTGATCGTGGTGAGCAGCCGGAAGCCCGCCTTCTTCACGGAGGCCGCCCCGGCAGTGCCCATCGAGGGCCATTCCCACTGTTTCGCGGGAGGCCACACCGCCTGGCTGGAGGCCCAGCTCCAGGCGGAGGGCGACCAGGTGCTCTACGTGGGCGACCACATCTTCGGCGACGTCCTGCGCTCCAAGAAGAACGCGTCCTGGCGGACCCTGCTGCTGGTGCCGGAGCTGGAACGGGAGCTCCAGCTCCTGGAGGCCAAGGCCGATGGCTTGCGGGATTCCCTGCGGCTGGAGACCGTGCGGCGGCGCACCCTGCGCCGGGCTTCGGTGCTCTACGACCAGTGGAAGCGCAACCGGGTGCGGCGCCACGTGCTGGGGGCGCGTCTCAGCCCGGAGGCCACCGTGGCCCTGGACCACGAGGCCGCGCACCTTGCCAGCAGCGCCGAGGCCCTTCAGCGCCGGGCGGAACTCCAGGGCCTGGAGCTGGACCGTCTGACGCGCTCCATCGAGGCGGCCTTCAACCCCACCTGGGGCCCCATCTTCCGGGAAGGCGATGACCAGACCCGCTTCGCCGACCAGATCCAGCAGTACGCCTGCGCCTACACGGGGCGCGTGGGGAACCTGTACATGGTGGATCCCGGTGCCACGGTCTATGCGCCGGTACCCGCGCTGCCCCACGAGCGGGTGCCGCTGGGGTGATATCAACGAGGGGGGACCGCCTGCTCGCCTTCGGCTCGCGATGTCCCCCCTCGTGCACCCCCACGCGGTCTCCCGGCCAAGCCGGGACACCGCGTCCGCCATCAACGAGGGGGGACCGCCGGCTGGCCTGGGGCCTGCCCGCGCGGGGGTCAGGGCCTGGGGGGCGTCCGCTCCAGCACGTCCCGCAGCTCCGCGCCGGTGAAGGGCTTCTTCAGGAAATCGGTGAACCCCTGCGCCTGGGCCTGTTGCCGGGCATCTTCCTCGGCGTAGCCGCTGGCGAGGATGCCCGGCAAGCCGGGCCGGATGGCCCGCATGGCCCGGAAGGCCTCCACGCCGCTCAGACGGGGCATGGTGGCGTCCAGCAGAACCAGGTCGTACACCTCGGGCTGGCGTTGGAACAGGGCCAGGGCCTCCTCGCCATCGCTGGCCTGGTCCACCTCATAGCCGAACCAGTCGTGCAGCATCTCCACCAGAGTCTCCCGCAGGTCCGGTTCATCGTCCGCCAGCAGCACCCGCCGGTTCCCGGGGGCGGGCGCGGGCGGGCAGACCCCGGTGGGGCTGGGCTCCCGCGACGGGAAATAGACGCGGAACTGGCTGCCCCGGCCGGGCGCACTCTCCACCTGGATGCCACCGCCGTGGCTGCGGACGATGCCCAGGGCCGAAGCCAGGCCCAGCCCGCGCCCCACGGTGCGGGTGGAGAAGAAGGGATCGAAAATCCTCGGCACGATGTTCGGGGGGATGCCACCTCCATGATCCTTGATCTCCAGGACCGCGCAGGGGCCCATGGGGGGCGCTTCGGGCCAGAATCCCACCGTGAGGTCCAGGGGCTCCATGCGATGCGCGAAGGTGCGGACCTGCACCGGGCTGCCGGCCGGGCCCGCCTCCAGGGCATTGGCCAGGATGCCTTCCGCCACCCGGGCCACCAGCCGCGCATCGGCTACCACCGGAGGCAGATCGGCGGCCAGGTGGATCTCCAGAGCCCCGGGATGCTCCGCGGCGACGGTCGCGACCACCTCCGACAGATCCAGGGCCTCTGGCCGCCGGAATTCGCCGCCGGAGCAGTGCAGGATCTCCCGGCTCAATGAGGTGGCCCGGTCCAGGCTTCCCTGGAGGCGATCCAGGTAGGCCAGGGCGGGATGCCCATCGGGCAGCCGGGTCCGCGCCAATTCAAGGTTCCCGACGATGGCCTGGAAGAGGTTGTTGAAGTCGTGAGCGATGCCCCCCGCCATGAGGCTCAGGCTTTCGAATTTGTCCGTATGCCGGAGGCGCGTCTCCAGGAGGCGCACCTCCGTGAGATCCGCGAAGGAGGCCACGCCGCCGATGACCTGGCCCTCCGCATCCCGCAGGGGGGTGGCGTTGCCGAGCAGATGCAGCAAGGTGCCGTCCTCGAACCGCAGGTCCAGGGGAGCATCCCGGACGGTCTTTCCCCCTCGCACGGCCTGCTGCATGGGCAGCTCATCCGGGGGCAGATCCCGCCCGTCGCGCTGGAAGCGGAAATGCCCGGGCCCCCTGCCGCCGGGGGTGCTCTGGGAATGGTTGGATCTTCGGGGCATGCGCAGCAGGGCGTCCGCGGCCGGGTTGCCATGGATCACCCGGCATTCCGGATCCTCGGCGATCCAGATGGGCAGCGGCGCCGCCTCCATGACGGCCGCCAGCCGATCCACCTCCAGGCGGGCGCGGACGCTCGACGAATCCGCCGTGAGCCGGCGCTTCCGCAGGATGAGGAGTTCGCGCCGGACGAGGACGATGCCCGCGAGCATCAGGCCCGAGATGGCCAGGGCGAGGATCTCCGTGGGCATGAGCCAGGGGGGCAGCTGCCCCTTCAGCAGCTGTTCCCCCAGCAGGTAGGCGCGGCGGAGGGCCATCAGGGCCAGGGCGAGGGTGATCAGAATGGAGGCCATCCGGTGCTCGGTGATCCGGAGGGTGCGCAAGGCCACGCCCGCCGCGAGAACCTGGAGCAGCACTGAGAGAAGGATGATGAGCACATTGACCATGGGACGCGGAGAGCTCCCTGATCATGCCTATCGGCATCCAGGCCTCGGGTGGTAAATCCCGGCTACAGGGTGACTTTGTGCGCGGTCTTCGCCTGAGCGAGCACCTGCTTGATCGCGGCGACGGTCTGGTCCTGGTCCGCCTCGGACAGGCCGGGCCAGAGCGGCAGGCTCAGGAGCCGCTCTCCGCTCCAGTCCGTGTGCGGCAGGCCGTCCTTGGGCAGATGGCTGGGGTGGGCGGCGTAGAAGTCGCGGTACCAGGGATGGAGGTGGGCGGGCCGGTAGTGGATGCCCGTGCCGATGTTCTCCTCTTTCAGGGCGGCCACGAAGGTATCCCGGTCCAGCCCGGCCTTCTCGGGCCGCAGGCGCGCCACGAAGAGGTGGAAGCAGTGGCCGTGGTCGGCATCGCCCGCCCAGGGCAGCATCAGCTCCTCGATATCCTTCATGAGTTCCAGGTAGCGCCGGAACAGTACGCCGCGCCGGGTGTTGAAGCCGTCCAGTTTGGGGATCTGGTGGATGCCGATGGCCGCCTGCAGGTCCATGAAGTTGGCCTTGCGGGCGGGCTCGTACACCTCCGTGTGGGGGCTGCCCTCTTTCGCGAACCGCTTCCAGGCGTCCCGGTCAATGCCGTGGAAGCGCAGGCGCTTGATGCGGCTTTCGTAGTCGTCGTTGAAGAAGGCGATGGCGCCGCCTTCGCCCGTGGTCATGTTCTTGTTGGGATGGAAGCTGTACACGCTCATGACCGAGCGGGGATCCGCGCCGATCTTCCGGCCCTTGTAGCGGGCGCCCATGGCCTGGGCGGCATCCTCTACCACCCACAGGCCGTGCTTCTCCGCGATGCGCCAGATCTCGTCCATGGGGCAGGGCAGGCCCGTGAGGTGCACGGGGATGATGCCCTTCGTGCGCGGCGTGATGGCGGCTTCGAGCTTCGCCGGATCGAGGTTGAGCGTCTTGGGGTCAATGTCCACCAGCACCGGCACGCCGCCCTGGAGGACCACGGTGCTGAGCGTGCTCACCCAGGTGAGCGAGGTGGTGATCACCTCGTCGCCCGGCTGGAGGCCCAGCACCTGCATGGTGATCTCCTGGGCCGTGGTGGCGCTGTTCATCACCAGGCAGTGGGGCACGCCGTTGTAGGCCTGGAGGCCTTCTTCGAATTTCGCGGACTTCGGTCCCGTGGTGATCCACCCGCTGTGGATGGTGTCAATGATCTCCTCGATCTCCTCCTGGCCCACCATGGGGCGCGTGAAGGGCAGGAAGTCAGGGCGGCGGCGGTAGGACATGGGATCTCCGGCGGAAGCTCCAGGATAGACCATGGAGGTGGGCCGATCCGGGATGGCAGAATGGGCGCAGCCCCTGGAGCAACGATGCCGCGAGTCCTGCCTGCCTTGGCCCTGGCCCTCCTCTTGGCTGGCAGCATGGGGTGCGCCTTTTTCGTCTCCTGGCCCGACACGATGCCCCGGACACCTGCGGAATGGGCCGCGGTGAATCGGCCCCTGGACGCGCAGGGTGTGGCCCACTGGCGCGAGGCGGAAACGCGCATCCTCTGGGCGCTCGAGAAGAAGCATCCGAATCCCTGGTTCCGCTTGCCTGAAGCCGACTTCCAGCGCCAGGTGGCGGCCCTGGACCGGGATCTGCCCCGGCTCACTGAACGGCAGGTGGTCCTCCGGTGGAAGCTGATCCTGGCCTCCCTGGGCGACGAACACACCTTCCTCCTGGAACAGGAAACCGGGGATGAGCTGTGGCCGGTGGCCGTGGGCCTCTGCGCAGACGGGGTGTTCGTCACCGGTGCATCCTCCACCACCCGGGATCTGCTCGGGGCCCGGGTGGTGGCCGTGGGGGGCCTGCCCATCGAAGCCTTCTTGCGTCGCCTGGAGTCCTTCGAGGCAGCTTCGGTTCCCGCCTACGGACGGCTGCGGGCCGCCGAGCGGTTCCCTTTCGGGTGGCTCTGGCTGAAGGCCCTGGGCCAGCTTCCCGCCCACTCCCAGCCGACGATGGAGGTGGTCCTTCCGGATGGTCAGCGCGAGACACGTACCCTCACGCCGGCGGCGAGGTCAGCCCAGGTGGACTGGACCCATCTGCCCACGAATCCCGGCCTGCTCCGGCATGCGGACCCTGACCGCCTGTACGCGTTCCGCCTGATCGAGGGGGACCGCACCCTCTACGTCCGGTACCGCCGATGCGAGAACCAGAAGAACGGTCCCTCGGTCTGGGCCTTCACGGGGCAAGTCGAGCGGGCCGCCGCCCAGGCGCATCCCCAGCGGCTGATCGTGGACCTGCGCGGGAATGGGGGTGGGTACAGCGCCCTGTTCTGGCGGATGCTTCACTGGATCCGAACCACCCCCACCTTCTCCCGCCCTGGCGGTCTGCTGGTCCTGACGGATGCTGGAACCTTCAGTTCGGCGTTTCTCAACGCGCTCGACCTTCAGCGTGCGGGGGGGAAGATCATCGGCACGCCGTCCGGGCAGCCCCTGAACGCCTACGGAGACATCCGCTTCACGAAGCTGCCGGAGCTGCGCCCGGTGTTCGCCTGTTCCACCAAGACCTTCCTGGAGGCGCCCGGGGATCCTTCGGCCTGGCATCGCTCCTTGACGGTGGATGTGCCCGTACCGGTCACCCGGGGGGATCTGTTCGGGCA
>JAKAMQ010000159.1 GCA_021812805.1 Acidobacteriota bacterium | reverse complement strand
CAAGGCGGTGAAGTCCAACGCCATCGTCCTGGTGAAGGATGGCGCCACCGTGGGCATCGGCGCGGGCCAGATGAGCCGTGTGGATTCCGTGGAGATCGCCTGCCGGAAGGCCGGCGACAAGGCCCGGGGCGCGGCCCTGGGCAGCGATGCCTTCTTCCCGTTCCCGGACGGCCTGGAGCTGGCCGCGCGCCATGGCGTCACCGCCTTCGTCGAGCCCGGGGGCAGCCTCCGCGACAAGGAAGTCATCGAGGCCGCCCAGAAGCTGGGCGTGTGGCTCTTCTTCACCGGCATGCGCCATTTCCGCCACTAGTCTCCTGCTCCAAAAACGGGCATGGCCCGTTTTTGGAGCTAGGAACGGATCTCTGTTTGAAACTGGAACCCAATGAAAACTTCCGAACTCCGCCAGCGATTCCTGCAGTACTTCGAGCGCCACGGGCATCGCCGGGTGGCTTCCAGCGCGGTCATCGGGCCGGCGGATGATCCGACGGTGATGTGGACCAACGCCGGGATGGTGCAGTTCAAGGATCTCTTCCTGGGCAAGGAGAAGCGGGACTACAGCCGCGCCACCACCAGCCAGAAGTGCCTGCGGGCCGGCGGCAAGCACAACGACCTGGACCAGGTGGGCTTCACGGCCCGCCACCACACCTTCTTCGAAATGCTCGGGAATTTCAGTTTCGGGGACTACTTCAAAGCCGACGCCATCCGCTTCGCCTGGGAGTTCGTCACGGGGCCCGTGGCCGAGGGCAACCTGGGCCTGGACCCCTCGAAGCTCTGGATCACCGTCTTCGAGGGCGCGGAGGGCGTGCCCGCGGACACGGAAGCCGAGGAACTCTGGAAGGCCGCCGGCGTGCCCCCCGGGCGCATCCTCCGCTTCGGCAAGAAGGACAACTTCTGGCAGATGGGCGACACCGGCCCCTGCGGCCCCTGCTCGGAGATGCACTACGACCGCGGCGCCCACATCCCGGGCGATGAGCTGCCCAATGGCGAGGGCGACCGGATCATGGAGATCTGGAACCTCGTCTTCATGCAGTACGAGCGAGACGGGCAGGGCGCCCTCACGCCCCTGCCCCGGCCCAGCATTGACACGGGCATGGGCCTGGAGCGCACGGCCAGCATCCTCCAGGGCGTGGACAGCAACTACGAGATTGATCTCTTCCGCCCCATCTTCGAGGCCATCTGGGCCGTGGCGAAGGTGAAGCCCGAAGAGCGCCACGAGCACACGAACCGCACCGCCTCCCAGGTCATCGCCGACCACATCCGCGCCGCCACCTTCATGAGCTTCGACGGCGTGGTGCCGAGCAACGAAGGCCGGGGCTACGTGCTGCGCAAGATCATCCGCCGCGCCTTGCGCTTCGGCCGGAAGCTCGGCATCGAGGGCCTTTTCTTCGCCGATCTGGCCCCGGCGGTGTTCCAGGCCATGGGCGACCAGTACCCCGAGCTGCTGGGCGAACTGGGCCGCATCCAGAAGGCGCTGCTCCGGGAGGAGCGGCAGTTCAGCCAGACCCTTTCCACGGGCCTGCGCACCCTCGAAGCGCTGGACGTGTCGGGCGGGAAGCTGGCCGGTGCCGACATCTTCCGCCTCTACGACACCTACGGGTTCCCCGTGGATCTGGTGGAGGACTGGTGCCGCGAGCGGGGAATCACCGCGGACCTGGCCGGCTTCCAGGCCGAGCTGGGGGCCCAGCGCAGCCGCGCCCGGGCCGCCATGAAGGCCCACGATCTGCGCCTGAGCGGCGATCTCGCCCTCCTCGCCGACCTGCCGCCGACCCGCTTCATGGGCTATGACCACCTGGAAGGGCAGGCCCATGTGGTGGCCCTCTTCGACGCCCAGAGCCGGCGCGTCAAACAGCTTTCGGGCGAGGGCTACGTCCTGCTGGACCGCACCCCCTTCTACGCCCAATCCGGTGGCCAGGTGGGCGATCAGGGCCAGTTGCGCTTCGAGGGCGGGGTGGCTGAGGTGCGGGATTGCACGGCCCCGGCGCCCAAACGGCATCTCCACAAGGTCGAGGTCCAGGGCGCGCTGCTGGAGAACATGGCCGTTTCAGCCCTGGTGTACGGCATCCGCCGGCGGCGCATCCGGGCCCACCACACCGCCACCCACCTGCTCCACGCAGCGCTCCGCGAGGTGCTGGGCACCCACGTGAAACAGGCCGGCAGCGTGGTGGATGACACCCGCCTGCGCTTCGACTTCAGCCACTTCGCCCCCCTGGAGCCGGAACAGATCGCCGAGGTGGAGCGCCTGGCCACCCGTGAAGCCCTGAAGTGCCTGCCCACCCGGGTGGACGAGATGGACATCGAGGAGGCCCTGGCCTCCGGCGCCATGGCCCTGTTCGGCGAGAAGTACGGCGAGGTGGTCCGCGTGGTCCAGGTGCCCGGCTTCTCCACGGAACTCTGCGGCGGCACGCATGTGCTGAACACCGGCGAGATCGGCGCGGTGAAGATCACCTCCGAAGGCGCGGTCAGCGCCGGCGTGCGCCGCATCGAGGCCGTGGCCGGGGACCTGGCCCTGGAGCTGCTGCAGGCCGACGAGGCCCTGATCCACGGCCTCTCCCGGCAGGCCAATGCGGGCCGCGAGGCCCTGTCCGAGCTGTTCACGGCCAAGGACCACCGCATCGCTCACCTCGAGCGGGAGCTCAAGGAGGCCAAGCTCAAGGCCGCCAGCGGCGGAGGCTCCGCCGAACAGGTGGAGGAGGTCAAGGGCGTCACCCTGGTCACCGCCGCCGTCGAGGGGCTCGAGGGGAACGCCCTGCGCGAGCTGATGGACCAGGTGCGGACCCGCCATCCCCACGCCGTCATCGCCCTGGCTTCCCAGGTGGCTGCGGACAAGGTGGCCGCCCTGGTCTCGGTGTCCTCCGGACTGCCCCAGGATGCCGGCGCCCTCTTCAAGGCCATGCTCCCGGCCCTCGGGGGCCGGGGCGGCGGCAAGAAGGATCTCGCCCAGGGTGGAGGTTCCCACCCGGAGGGCATTCCTGCCGCCTTCGAGGCCCTGAGACAGGCCCTGTAGCGACCAGGATTCAGGCTCCAGCCTGGCGCAGCCGAGACGATGGGGAAGTCCTTTGTGGGGCGGCCCTCCTCGATGCGATCCATGCGACGCGTGCTGGTGCAGGACCTTCTGGTCCTGGTGGTCGGCATGGCCGCCCTGATCCTCGGCATCTCCTGGCATGAGCAGCAGGTGGCGCTGCGGCAGCAGGCGGATGCCCGCGCGGCGGCCGCCCTGCGCCAGCTTGACGCGACGCTCGGGGCCGACCTGAAGAATGTCCAGATCCAGGGGGCCGTTCTCCGCGCCTGGTGGGCCTCCGGCCTCCTGGATCCCACGGAGCCCGTCCAGGCGGCCCGCCTCGTCGCGCCCCTGCTGGACGCCCAGGAGGCCGTCACCAGCCTGAACCTGGCCCGCGCGGATGGGCGATCCCTGCTCTTCCTGAAGCAGGGAGGCGCCTGGTCCCTGCGGGAGCTCCAGCCCCGCAGCGCGGGTGCGCGGGTCCGCTGGATGCGGCTGGATGCGGAGGGCCGGATCCTCCACACCGAATCCTGGACGCCCATGAACTACGATCCCCGCACGCGCCTCTGGTACCGGCTCGGCGCCGCGGCCAGCGAGCCGGTGTGGACCGAGGCCTACCCGTTCTACACCACCCACGATCCCGGCATCACGTTCTGCCTGCCCGTCCGCGATGCCCACGCGAACCTGGCCGGCGTCGCCGCCCTGGACTTCATGCTGGACGATCTCACCGCGGCCGTCTGGGAGGCCCAGCCCACGACCCACAGCCGCTGCGTGGTCGTGGATGACCACAACCGGACCCTGATCCTTCCGAAGGAGGACGCCTTCATCTCTCCGCCCGCCCGCCGCGCGGCCTTCCTGCGCCCCGTGACCGCGGCCTTCCTTGGGCAGATGGCCCCCCTGCTGAGCCAGGCCCCCCCGCGCGGCATCGGATCCTTCCACTACGGGGGGTCCGGGTACATCGGGCGGGTCCGGATGCTCCAGGGCCTGCCGGGCATCCACTGGCGCCTGGTCATGATGATCCCCGAAGAGGATCTGATGGGGCCCGCCCGCCGCCGGGCGCTGGGGCTCCTCCTCCTGTCGCTGGCCACCCTCGGCCTGGCCGTGTGGCGGATCCGTCGCCTGGCCGATCGCGCCGCCACGCCCCTCTCACGGCTGGAGGGCATCGCCGAGGCCCTGGGGCAACCGGAGCTGCCCCCTCCGGTGGAATCGGACATCCGCGAGATCCGCCGGCTGGATGAGGCCTTGCGCCAGGCCCAGGCGGACCTGATCGAGCAGACGCAGCTGCGCCGGCAGCTGGAACACAGCCAGCGCATGGAAACCGTGGGCACCCTCGCGGGCGGCATCGCCCATGATGTGAATAACCAGCTGGCGGCGATCCTCGGCCAGCTGCACCTCTGCCGCGAGCTGCTGCCGGAGGGCCATGCGGTCCTGGCCCGCCTGGAGCGGGCCGAAACCGCCACCCGCCGCTGCGCCCAGACCACCAAGGCCCTGCTGGCCTTCAGCCACCAGTCCCGGCCCGAGCTGAAACGCCTCAACCTGAACGCCCTGGTGGAGGAAACCTCGGTCATCCTGGACCGCCTGCTGGGGGGCCGCATCCGCTTGATCCTGCACCTGGAGCGCGCCCTGCCGGCCATCCGCGGAGATGCGGTGCAGCTCGAGCAGGTGCTCATGAACCTCGCGGTGAACGCCCGGGATGCCATGCCGGACGGCGGCACCCTGGAGCTCGGCACCGGGCGGAACGAGGCGGGCGAGGTGCTGCTGGAGGTCCAGGATTCCGGCACCGGCATCCCCGCAGCCGCCCTGCCCCACCTCTTCGAGCCCTTCTTCACCACCAAGGAGCAGGGCAAGGGCACGGGGCTGGGGCTGGCCATGGTGTTCGGCATCGTCAAGGCCCACCAGGGGCGCATCCAGGCGGAGAACGTGCCCGGCGGGGGCGCCCTGTTCCGCATCACCCTGCCCGCCGCCGGCCGCGCCGACGATTCCTCTCCCTCCGCCCCGCGGCAGCTCCGGACGGAGACCCGGCTGGCGGGCGTGCGCGTCCTGGTCGCCGAGGACGAAGCCCTGCTGCGGGACATGCTGGGGGATGCCCTGACCATGGCCCGGGCCCAGGTCACCACGGTGCCGGATGGGGCCATGGCCTGGCGCGCCTGGCAGATGGCGACCTTCGATCTGGTCCTGAGCGACCACCGCATGCCGGATTGCACCGGGTACGAACTCCTCCAGCGCATCCGCGCCACCGGCTCCACCGTCCCCTTCATCCTCGTGAGCGGCCAGGGGCTGGAGAGCTTCGAGGCCGCCCTGGCGCAGGATCCCGCCGTTCGGCTGCTGCCCAAGCCCTTCGAGATGCCCCGCCTGTTGCAGGTGATGGGGGAGATGCTGGCGAACCGCTCCGCGCCTTGATCCCTGCCCCGCAGTGGCCTACGCTTGCGGATTCATGAACCCCTGGATCCAGGCAGGCCCGATATCCCTCCGACACGCCCTCCGCCGGCGGGCGGGGTGGCTGGCCCTGGTTCTCCTGGCCACGCCGCTCTGGGCCCTGGATCCGGCCCGCCCCCTCGACACCTGCACCCACCGGGTCTGGAGCACCACCAACGGCCTGCCCCAGGATTCCGCCACGGCCCTGCTGGAATCCCGGGACGGGTTCCTGTGGATCGGCATGGCCCAGGGACTCGCCCGGTGGGACGGCGCCACGTTCACGGCCTATTCCCGCCTGAACGCCCCCGCCTTCACCAGCCAGGAGGTGCGCTGCCTGGAGGACACGCCGGATGGTTCCCTCTGGATCGGCACCTCGCAGCCGGGGCTCTTCCGGCTGAAGGACGGTGTCTTCACCCGTTTCGATCAGGCCGCCGGCCTCCCGGCCTCGCCCATCCTCCACCTGCTCCGGGACCGCGATGGCGGTCTCTGGGCCGCGCCCCAGCAGGGTTCGCTGCTCCACCTGGACGGCGGCCGCTTCCAGCCCGTGTCCCCCGAGGCGGGCCCCTCGCAGATCCGGGGCCTCGCCCAGGGCGCGGGCGGGACGCTCTGGGTGGCCAGCGCGGATTCCGGCCTCTGGCGGCTGGGGGACGGTCGGCTCACCCTGGCGGCCCTGGCCCACGGCGAGATCATTGCCCTGGAGGCCGCTCCGGATGGCCAGGTGTGGGTGGGCACCCGGACGACGGGGCTGCTCATGCTCGATCATGGACGGCTGGATCCCCCCGCCTGGGCCCGGGAGCTTCCCCAGGCTCCGATCACTTGCCTCTTCAACGACCGCGAAGGCAGCCTCTGGATCGGCTTCGAGGGCGCCGGCCTCTTCCGGCGCACCGCCCAGGGCCGCCTGGAACGCCTGCCCTGGGACGAGTCACCTGCCTGGACTCCGGACGCCCTGCTGGAAGGCAGTTCCGGAGCCCTCTGGATCGCCACCCGGCATGCGGGGCTCCACCTCCTGGACACCCCCGTCTTCCAGCCCATCCCGACGGGCGCCCCTGCCCGCATGGTCTGCGAGGATGGCCACGGCGGCCTCTGGTGCCTCACGGGCGACCACCGCCTGGCCCACTGGGCGGAAGGACGGCCGCTGCCCACCCCCCAGACGGCCGGCCTGACCGCCCTCTGGCCCCGGCGGGCGGGCGGGCTCTGGCTGGGCACTGAAACGGGCGGCGTCGCGCGGCTGGAGGACGGCCGGATCCAGCCCCTGGCGCTCCCCGGCGCCCCAGGTCCGGGCGCCGTGGCGGCCCTGTACGAGGACCATGCCGGGGCTCTCTGGATCGCCTGGGCCCACCGGGGGCTCTGGCGCTACGACCCCTCCACCCAGACCGTGCAGCAGTTTCCGGCGGAGCGCGATGTGACGGCCTTCGCGGAGGACCGGGACGGCAGCCTCTACTTCGCCAGCCGGAGCCGCGGGCTGGGGGTGTTCAGGCAGGGCCAGGTGGCCTGGCGGCTCCCGCCCGAGGCCGCCGAAGCCCAGGGCGTGCTGGCGCTGCTGCCGGATCCGCAGGGCGGGCTTTGGGTCGGCACCCAGTCGGGGCTCCGCCGCTTCCAGGAGGGTGCCTTCCGGCCCCTGCCGGACCTGCCCCCCTCCCTCCAGGAACCCATCCACGCCCTGCTGGCCGCCGAAGGCGACCATCTGTGGGCGGCCACGGCCCAGGGCGTACTCCACGTCTCCCGGCGCGCCCTGCTGGACGGCACCGCCGGCCCGGGGGGCGTGGTGATCTACGACCAGCGCGATGGCCTGCCCAGCCGGGAGCCCAGCCGCGCCCCCCAGCCCACCGCCTGGCGGACCCGCGAGGGG
>JAKAMQ010000158.1 GCA_021812805.1 Acidobacteriota bacterium | reverse complement strand
GGCGGTGAATCCTTTCTCGTCCGGCCTCAGCCACGCAGATCCGCCAGGAGGCTCCGCGCCCCAGCTTCCAGGAGGGCACTGTCGGTGCCGACGGCGAGGAGGGTGAAGCCCTGGGCGAGGTGCGTCCGCGCCTCGGCGCCGGTCATGCGGAAGATGCCGAGGGGCAGGCCCGCGGCGTGGCAGGCGTCCCGGATCGCATCCAGGGCGGCGAGGAAGTCGGGATGGTCGAACTGTTCGGGAATGCCCAGGCTGGTGGTGAGGTCGTAGGGGCCCACGAAGACGGCGTCCAGACCAGGCACCCGCACGAGGGCCTCGATGTTGGCCACGGCCTCGCGGGACTCGGCCTGGACCACCACCAGGCCCCGGGCCCGTACGGCACGCACCGCGGCCTCCGCCTGGGCGGCCGAGTCCACGTGGGGCACGATCAGCCCCGCCGCCCCGCAGGCGGCCGCATCCCTGAGCACATCAGGCTCCCCGGAGGGCACCCGCAGCAGGCAGGGGATGGCGCCCGCCAGGGCGGCCAGGGTTCTTGACGCTTCGGCTGGTCCGAAGCCGCCGTGCTCACCGTCCAGGAACAGCCAGTCGAAGCCCTGGCGGGCCAGGCGCAGGGCCACCTCCGGCCGGGGGATCTGGACCAGGGTGCCGAAGAGCGGCTTCCCGGCGCGGAGACGGTCGCGGAAGGCGGCAGGGGTCATGGGACACCTCCCCTCCAGCATGGCCGAGTGCGGTACCGTGGAGCCATGCTGAGCTTCCGCCCCATCGAGCCCCGGGACGATGCCGCCGTGGCGGCCATCATCCGCGCGGTGATGCCCGAGTTCGGAGCGGACGGTCCGGGCTTCGCGATCCACGATCCCGAGGTGGATCACATGAGCCGGGCCTATGCGGCGCCCGACGCCGCCTACTTCGTGGTGGTGGATGAGACCGGCCGGGTGGTGGGCGGCGGGGGCGTGGCGGCTCTGGAGGGCGGCGAGCCCGGTGTTTGCGAGCTGCGCAAGATGTACTTCCTGCCCGAGGCCCGGGGGCAGGGCGTGGGCGAGGCCCTGCTGCGCCACTGCCTGCGGGTGGCGGCTGACCGGGGCTACCGCACCTGCTACCTGGAGACTCTCACGGGCATGGACCGTGCCCTGAAGCTCTACGGGAAACTCGGCTTCCGGCCCCTCTGCGCGCCCCTGGGCCGCACCGGCCACGGCGGCTGCGATCACTGGTTCGCGCGGGAACTCCCATGATCCTCGGCCTCGGTACCGATCTCTGCCCCCCTTCCCGCTGGCGCCACCTGGTGACCCGCTTCGGGGCGGAGAAATGTGCCCACCGCATCCTGCACCCCGACGAAGCCGCCTATCTGCTGGCCGGGAACCGGGACCGGCTGCCGGAGCGGCTGGCGGGGCGCTGGGCCCTTCGGGAGGCCTTCGGCAAGGCCCTGGGCGTGGGGCTGGACGGCTGGTCCTGGAAGGAACTGCGCTACCGGAATGGCCGGGCCCATGCCGAAGGTGCCCTGGCGGGGCAGCTGGCAGCCCGGACCATCCGGACGATCCACGCCAGCGTGAGCCACGACGGGGATACGGCTCTGGCCGTGGTGGTCCTCGAGGGTTGATATCAACGAGGGGGGACCGCCTGCTCGCCTCCGGTTCGCGATGTCCCCCCTCGTGCACCCCCACGCGCTGCCCCGGCCAAGCCGGGACACCGCGTCTGTCATCAACGAGGGGGGACCGCCTGCTCGCCTACGCCTCGCGATGTCCCCCCGCGTCTGAAAACTCAAGCCCTGGCCCCGGCCGCCGATCCCGCGGGTAGGAGACCCGATGGATCCCCTCCAGGCCAAGCAGCAGATGACCCTCTCCGAATTCAGGAGCATTCGGGAGTTCATCTATGCAAAATCAGGCATCTTCTTCAATGAATCAAAACAATACTTCCTGGAGAACCGCCTCAGCAAGCGACTCGCGGAGCTGAACCTCCGGAGCTACGGCGACTACCTCGCCCTGCTCCAGGGCCTCCAGGGCGGTCCGGAACTGAAGCGCCTGTTCGTGGAGATCACCACGAACGAGACCAGCTTCTGGCGCAACCCGCCCCAGATCGAAGCCTTCCAGAACATTGTCCTGCCCGATATGGCGAAACTGGCCCGGGAACGGGGGCAGACCCGCCTGCGCATCTGGTCCGCGGCCTGTTCCAGCGGGGAAGAGCCCTATACCTTGGCCATGATCTGCCATGACCTGCGGGACACGGTGCTCCGGGGCTTCACCGTGGAGATCCTGGGCACGGATATCAGCGACAAGGTGCTGGCCCAGGCCCAGGATGGCGTCTACAACGCCTACACGCTGCGCAACCTGGCCCCCGAACAGCTCCAGCGGCACTTCGTGTCGCTGGGGCGGGAGCTGTACCAGATCAAGCCCGATCTCCATCGCTACACCTCGTTCCGGAATTTCAACCTGGTGGACTACGTGGGCTACCGGGCCCTCGGCGCCTTTGATGTGATCTTCTGCCGGAACGTGCTCATCTACTTCGACGAGGCCGTGAAGGCCCAAGTACTCAAGGCCTTCCACGCCCAGCTCCACCCGCGGGCCACCCTCCTGGTGGGCCACAGCGAGAGCATCCACGCTTTCAACACCGGCTTCGAACTCATGCATTTCAGCAAGGCCATGGGCTACCGGAAGCGGGCCTGAGGGAGCACACCATGCCGATCACGCCGCAAGAACTCATCGCGAACCTGGGGGACCTGCCTCCTCTGCCCCAGGTGGCGACCCAATTGCTGCGCCTCACGGCTGATCCGGACGCTTCGGCCGAGGATCTGCGGCGCGTGATCTCCACAGATCAGGCGCTCACCGGACAGATCCTCAAGATCGCCAACTCCGCCATGTTCGGCATGGTCCGGGAGGTCACCACCCTCACGCAGGCGATCATGACCCTGGGCTTCTCCACCATCAAGAGCGTGGTCATCGCCAGTTCCGCGAAGAACCTCTACCACCGGGGCACCGTGGGTCTCCAGGAGCGCCTGATCTGGGAGCACGCCCTGGTCGCCGCCATCGCCAGCCGCGCCTTTGCCAAGACCCTACGCTTCCCGCGGGTGGAGGAGGCGTTCATCGGCGGCCTCCTGCATGACATCGGGAAATCCGTGATGGGCGTGAAGTTCCCCGAGCGCTACAGCGCCCTGCTGCGCACGGTCTACAACGAACGCGGGGATGGCCTGGCGCTGGAGCTGGACACCTTCGGCTTCGACCATGCCATGGTGGGCGAGGCGCTGGTGCAGAAATGGAACCTGGCGCCCAGCCTCCAGCAGGCCGCCCGCTGGCACCACGATCCCATCCACGCCCAGGAGGACCACCTGCCCCTGGCGGCCATCGTGGCCCTGGCCAACCGCCTGGCCCTCGAGCAGAAGGCCGGCATCGGCGACCCCATCCACCTGGAGTCGGCCTCCCTCCAGGCCATGGATATTCTCCACCTGGGGCCCGAAGCGCTGGAAAGCCACCAGGAGGCCGTGCGAGCCGCCATCGAACAGGACAAGACGATGATCGCGGAGTTCTGAATGACCATCACCCCGGAGCAGTTGACCTCGCGCCTGAAGGCGAAGACCCTGCCCAGCCTCCCCCTGACCGTGGTGGCGCTGGGCGAGGCCGTCCAGGACGACCGCTGCACCGTGGATCGCATCCTGGCCATCCTGTCCAAGGATCCGCCCCTGTCCGCCACGCTGCTGCGCCTGGCCAACTCGGCCCTCTACGCCGGGGATGGCGCCGCCATTGACCTCCGCACCGCCGTGCTCCGGCTGGGGTTCGACGCCATCGCCAACCTGGGCACGGGCACCGCGGTGATCCGCACCCTGCGCGGGGGCGTGCACCTCGATCCGACCAGCCTCTGGCAGCACAGCGTGGCGGTGGGGCTGGTGGCCAAGGGTGTGTGCCGCATGACCCGCCGCCACGGCCAGGCCGAGACGGCCTTCCTCTGCGGGCTGCTGCACGATATCGGGAAGATCGCCCTGGACACCTGCTTTCCGGAGGACTACCAGGCCGTGCTGGCCCAGGTCCAGGAGGGCCTGGCCTACGTGGAAGCGGAGCATGCCTGCCTGGGGCTGGATCATGCCGCCGCGGGCGCGATCCTCGCCGCGGACTGGCATTTCCCGGACACCATCACCGATGTCATCCGGGATCACCATCAGCCCAAGCCCAGCGAGTACCTGCCCAATCTCATCCACCTGGCCGATCTGATGGTGCGGAGCCGGGTGCCCATGGGGCCCGGCGACGAGCGCCTGAGCTTCTCCCTTGAGGAACTGCCGGCCTTCCAGTCCGTGCTCGCGGGTTCCCTCGACAAGGATCTGGACGTGGAACGGCTGACCTTCTCCATTGACGACGAGGTGGAGCATGCGCTCGCCTTCGTCGAGGTGGCTTTCCAGAACTGAGGAGCAGCCATGACCATCCGGATCCTGGTCGTTGATGACAGTCCCTTCATGCGGAAGTCGCTCCAGAAAATGCTGGAGGACGCGCCCGACCTGAAGGTGGTCGCCACCGCGCGGGATGGCATTGACGCCCTGGAGAAGCTGGAGGAGCACAAGCCCGATATCGTCACCCTGGATATCGAGATGCCCCGGATGGACGGGTTGACCTGCCTGAAGAAGATCATGGCCACCCACCCGCTGCCGGTGCTGATGGTCTCCAGCCTGACCCAGGAAGGCGCGCAGGCCACCCTGGACGCCCTCTCCCTGGGGGCCCTGGACTTCATCCCCAAGGAAAGCAGCTTCGCCACGATGAGCATCATGCAGATCCAGCAGGATCTGCAGGAGAAGGTGCGCCGCCTGGCCACCAGTCCCAAATTCCATCCCCGTCCCCACGCCGAAGCGCCGCCCCGGGCCTTCCCCCCGGCGGGTGCGGCCCCAGGCTCCAGACCTGCCCAACCGAAGCCGGCGGCCCCTCCGCCCACCGGGAAGGATCTCGCGGGTTCGCCCATGGCTGAACTACTGGTCATCGGCAGTTCCACGGGCGGCCCCAGGGCGCTCCAGGACATCCTGCCCGCGCTCCCCGCCGGGCTTCCCGTGCCCTGTCTCATCGTCCAGCACATGCCCAGCACCTTCACGAAACCCTTTGCCGACCGCTTGAACGGCCTCTGCCAGGTCCACGTGAAGGAGGCCGAGCAGGGCGAACCGCTGAGGCCCGGCACGGTCTACATCGCCCCGGGGGGCATCCACCTGCTCTACGGCACTCGCACGCCCAAAGGCTGCGTGGAATTGAGCCCCGAACCGGTCTCCTCCCTGCATCGCCCCAGCGTGGATGTGATGTTCCAGAGCGTCTCCGAGCAGTTCCGGGGCCAGGTGCTGGCCGCCATTCTGACCGGCATGGGCGCGGACGGCGCGAAAGGCCTGGAACAGCTCAAGCAGAAGGGCGCCCACACCCTCGCCGAAGCCGAGGAATCCTGCGTGGTGTACGGCATGCCCCGGGCCGCGGTCGAGCGGGGCTGCGTGGATGTGGTGGCGCCCCTGCCGGAAATCGCGGGCCACCTGCGCCGCCACTTCAGGCTCGGATGAACGGACTGACGCCCCTTTCCGCCCCGGCGCTCGGCACCCTCCAGCTGCTGACGTCTGGAGGCGGGGCCGGAGCGGCCCTCGATCGCCTGGCCCTCCAGTCCCTGGTGGAAGCCACCCTGATCGAGGTGCTGCCCGAGGGCCTGCGTCTCCAGCTGCCGAATGGACAGGAGCTGCTGGCCCAGGGCCAGATCCCCTACCCGCCCGGCAGCCTGCTCGCCCTCCGCGCCCAGCCCCTGCCCGGCGGCGCGGGCCTCCAGCTCCAGGTCCTGCGCGCCACGCCCCCGCCGACGGACCCCCTCCTGGCGCCCCTGGCCCAGGGCGAGGCGGGGCCGCTGCTGACCCGCCTCCAGGCGGCCCCGGAGGCGCTGCGCGCCCTGGCGGAGGCCTTCCAGGCCGCCACCCAGCCCCAGGCCGCGGACTCGCCGCAGACCTGGACCGCCCTGTTGAAGGCGGTGCTGACCACCCTGGCCAACCCCGCCCTTTCCCCCCGGGAAGCCCCCTTCCATCAGCTGCAGGCTCAGGACGGCACCGCCCTCTTCGAAGTGCCCCTGCCCTGGGCCCCGGCCGGGGAGCCCCTGCGCCTCTGGGTGGAGGCGGACGCCCCCCAGGCCGCCCAGGCCTCCAGAACCCACCGCGTTTTCCTGAGCGTGCCCTTCAGCACCCTCGGCCCGGTGCGCCTGGGCGTGGAGCGCGGCCCCGGCGGCTTCCAGGCCCGGATCTGGCTCCAGGATCCCAGCCGCCTGGAGGCGCTGCGCCCGGAGCTGGAATCCGGCCTTTCCGCCCTGGGCGCGCCGGCCACCGTCCGCCTCCTGCCGTTGCCGGACCCGGCGCCGGATCTCCGCGCCCTGGCGGGCGCCCCCCCTCTGGCAGCCCTCGGATGAACCCCATGGAACCACCGTCTCTCCCCCCGCCTGATTCCGGCCCGTTCTTCCTGGGCTCCGCCGAGGCCCAGTACCGCGCCATCCTGGGCGTCCTGGACGAGGGCATCGTCCTGCGGGATGCCACGGGGCGCGTCCAGGCTGCCAATGACGCCGTGATGCGCATCTTCGACGGCGATCCCTGGTGCATGCACGAGGATCTGGATGAACGCCGGGATCTCATCCGCGAGGACGGCACGCCCATGCTCCTCACGGATCTGCCCTTCCACGAAGTACTGGCCACGGGACAGCCCGTCTCCCGCCGGATTTTCGGCTTCCTGCGCGGGAATGCGCAGCGCGCGTGGGTGCAGGCCTCGGCCCATCCGCTGCTGGAGCAGGGGCGCCTCCAGGGCGTGGTGTGCTCCCTGACGGATGTCACGGAGCAGCGGGTGGCCCTGGAGGCTCTCCGCCACAGCGAGCAGGAGCTGAGCAGCCTCCTGGCCACCCTGCCGGACCTGATCTTCCACCTGGATGCCCGGGGCACCCTGCTGGACTACCGGGGCGGGGATCCGGGCCAGCTCGCCCTGTCGCCCGAAACCTTCCTCGGCAGGGATCTCGCGCACCTGCTGCCCGCGCTGGCGGAACCCGCTCTGGCAGCCATCCGCGCCTGCCTCCAGACCGGCCACCCCCAGCGGTTCTCCTACCTCCTGCCCGACGCCACGGGCCGCGAACGCACCTTCGAGGCCCGCATCATCCCCCACCGGACGGACGAAGTGCTGGCCATCGTGCGGGACATGTCGGAGGTCAGGCGCCAGGAACAGGCCGCCCAGGCCGCCCTCCGGGAGAAGGATCTCCTCCTCAAAGAGATCCACCACCGGGTGAAGAACAACCTGCAGGTGGTCTCCAGCCTGCTCC
>JAKAMQ010000157.1 GCA_021812805.1 Acidobacteriota bacterium | reverse complement strand
TCCGCGCCGGCCGAGGTGAACCGCACCCAGCCGAACACCAGGGGGACCGTCACCGCGAAGGCCAGCAGGCAGCCCCAGGCGATCAGGGCATGGGCCCCCCAGCGCTTCAGGGAGCGCTTCCCGATGAACCGCTGGAGCAGCAGCTGGTCCAGCCCCAGGAGGGCCATGCGGAGCAGGGCCGCCAGGGCCTTGCGGGAGCGCAGGGTGCGCAGGGTGTGGCGGAAGTACATGTGGGTGGCGGGGCGCTCCACCCAGGCCCAGTAGCGGTAGGCCACGCCGAAGCAGGCGAAGAGGCAGGCCACCAGGTAGCCGAGCAGGGCCGGATCCAGCCAGCGGCCCCCGCGGCTGCCCAGGGCGACCAGCACGCCCAGACCCGCCGTGGTCAGGGCGGCGCGAACCAGGGGACGGGTGTCGAGGTCGAGGCGGCCGGGGAGGCTCATGGGTGAACTCCGAATGGACCCGGAGGTCATGAATAAAAAGAGTGACCAGTCCTAAATTAAATCAAAAAAAGGGACAATCAAGACCTTGTCTCAAGCCTGGCTTTGGCTTCCTTCACGTGTCTCAGGTCCATCAGTTGCAGATCCCGGATGGTGGCCTGGGTCATGGAACTGGTCACCTGGGCCTTCACGGCGCCCCAGGCGTCGTGGAGGGGGCAGGGATGATCGCAGCTGCAGGTCGGGAAGCCCATCACGCAGCCCTCCAGGGCCTCGGGCCCCTCGAGGGCCGCCACCACTTCGCCCACGGTGATGCGATGGGCCGGACGGGTCAAGCGGAAGCCGCCCTTGGGCCCCCGGACGGATTCCAGGATGCTGGCCTGGACCAGGCCCTGGAGGATCTTCGCCAGGTAGGGGCCGGGGAGGTCCAGGCGGGCCGAAAGGTCCTTCGCCAGGCAGTAGCTCCCGTCCTCGGGCAGGACCGCGAGGGCGCGGAGGGCATAACCGGTGGCGGTGGTGAAGAGCATTCAGGAATCCTGTCTCTGATTTAGAGCATGCCGGCGACGGGTTTCGGAGTCCAGCCCCCCTGTGATGGCCGTCATAGGAGGGCGCGCCAGAGCACCAGCAGTCCCCCCAGGCTGAGGATCCCCTCCCGCCAGCCGAGGATCCGGGCCGGGAGGGGCCGGTAGGGCAGGAGGGCGCGGAGGTAGAGGAGCGCGGTCCAGCCCGTCCAGACCGCTCCGGCCAGGCCCCGCCGGGCGGTGAGGAGGGCGGAGGCCAGGATCAGGGCCAGGTGCAGCAGGTGGACGGGCCAGGCGCGGCGGCGGCGTTCCTCCACGGGCAGGCCATGGGCGTGCCCCAGGAAGCGCCGGACATGGGCCAGGTTCGCCCCACCCACCAGGGCGGCCAGGAGCCAGGCCCCGGCGCCCTGGGCGCGCGGGCCGCCCCCCGCGAGGACCAGGGCGGGGGCCAGGGCCCCGAAGGCGGCCTGGGCGGTGAGTTCCACCGGCAGGGAGCGGACGGCGCGCCCGAAATCCGCGCGCAGGGCGATCAGGAGCAGCGGGGCCGACAGGACCAGGGGCAGCAGGAAGCGGGGCCCGGCGAGCCCCAGCGCCGTGGCCCCGAGGGCCAGGGCGAGGAGGGCCAGGAGGACCAGGGCCCGGCGCTGGGCCGGATCCCGCTGGCCCGTGGCCACCCGGCGGAGCGGAGGTCGGGCCAGGAACACGGCCAGGGCCGCCAGGCCCAGACAGGCCCCCGCCCCCGACGGCCGCAGCAGGAGGCCCAGCAGCAGGGGAAAGGCCAGCATGAACCAGGTGCCATGCTCAGCAGGCAGGAGGGAGCGGAGGGGAGGGAAGGCACGGGACATTTCAGGCCTCAAGAGTCCGAAATAGAGTCTGTTCCTCCAGGCGTTCCCATGCCAACCGCAAAAGCGGAAGCAGGCCACAAAGCCCACAAAAATCACAAAAGGCATTCTTTGTGGTCTTTGTGGCCTGCTTTTCTCCGGGCTTCAGTACTCGCTGGCGATGACGCGCAGGCCCTCCAGGGCCTCCTCCATGGTGAGGAAGACGGGCAGGCCGGCCTCCCGCAGGCCCTGGCGGTAGGCGTCGTAGATCGCGCCCCCCTCCACGGCCACGCCCACCCACTTGCCGCGGGCGGCGGCCAGCTCCTTCAGGGCCCGGGCGAAGGGGCCGAAGGCCGTCGGATCGGCCGTGGCGAGGCGGCGGGTGAGGGGCACCAGGCCCACCACCACCGCATCCGCCTCGGTCTCCAGCAGGAACTGCGTGCTGGCCAGGTAGGCGGCCTCGTCGGCCATGGGGGTGAGGTCCAGGGGCAGCCGGGGGCTCACGAGGCCCGCCAGGCCGTGGGCCTCGATGAGGGCCGTCAGCCGGGCCGGTTCGGCTTCGGTGAGGCGCGCCCCCCGGAAGGGGCCCGTGAGCAGGTCGGCGGAGGCCACGGACTCGAAGCCCGCGTTGGTGACGATGGCGATGCGGCGGGGTGTGCCCTTGGCATAGGCTCCCAGCCAGGAGAGGGCGGCGTCGAAGGCCTCGATGCGCTCCGCGAGCATCGCGCCCGACCGGCGGAGCACGCTGGCCTGCAGGGCCGCATCGCCGGCCAGGGCGCCGGTGTGGCTGCTGGCGGCGGCCATGCCCTCCTGGCTGCGGCCGCCCTTGTAGAGCAGCACGCGCCGCCCGGAGGCGCGGAGGTGGGCCGTGGCGGCGGCGGTGGCCTGGAGATCCCCCGGGGCGAAGCCTTCCAGGTAGGCGCCCACCACCTGCACGGCGGGATCCTCCCCGAAGCCCCGCAGGAAGTCCGAGCAGCGCAGGTCCATCTGGTTGCCGATGGCCACGGCGGCGCGGAGGCCCAGCTCGGGGCGGCGGCTCAGGCGGGTGATGAGGAAGGCACCGCTCTGGCTCACCAGGGCCGCGTGGCCGGGCCGGGGCCGCAGGGGCAGCTTCTCGTCGGGAATGAAGAGGGTGTTCAGGTCCAGGTCGGGGCTGTAGAGGCCCAGGCCGTTGGGCCCCACGAGGGCCGGAGTCCACTTGCCGGTGCGGCGGTGGGCCTCCAGGCAGGCCACCAGGCGCTGCCCGAGGCCCTCCGTGTCGGCGCCATCGCCCAGGCCGCCGGCCACAATGTAAACCACGGTGGCGCCGCCCCCCTGGCGGCAGAGCTGCTCCACCAGTTCGAGGGTCTGGGCGGCGGGCAGGGAGACGATGAGCTGGTCCGTGGGGGCCGCGGCCAGATCCGCCACGGAGCCCAGGCAGGGCAGGCCAAGGAATTCCGCGGCGCCCGGCTTGATGAGGCGGAGGGCGGCCTTGAGGCTGGACCGCTGGACGTTCTCCAGGATGATGCGGCCCACGGTGCCTTCGCGGCTGGAGACACCGGCGATCACCAGATCGCGGGGCGCCACCAGGGCGCGGTACCAGGCGGGATCGGGCGCGGCGGGCGTGTCACCGCCCTCCGGCGCGAGGGTGCCCACGCCGTCCAGGGCCGTGGGCAGGCCCTCGGCATCCAGCACCACGGGATTCAGTTCCAGGAGGGTGACGCCTGCCCGGGCCAGGCCGTCCACGGCGCGCCACAGACCCTGGAGGAACGCCAGCAGCTTGGCCTCGTCCGTGAGGGCCGCGGTGCCCCGCTGGAGGCCCAGCCACGTGCGGCCCAGCCAGTGGGCCTTCAGCTCGGCCAGCGCCTGCTCGGGCGTGGCCAGGGCCACGGGCCACAGCAGCGGCGGGGCCAGGGCGGCCCAGGCATCCGCCTGGAGGCCGCCGATGCCGCAGACCACCATCCAGCCCGCATCGGGATCGCGCTTGAGGGAGACGAGGGCTTCCGTGGGCAGGCCCGGCAGGCGCTGGAAGGCCACCTTCTCGCACACCAGGCCGCCGATCCAGGGATGCTCCGGCACCCGGGCCTTCATGGCCTCGGCCTCCACCCTCAGGGCCCTGGCGTCGAAGGGCGCGAAGGCGACGGCGCCCTTGTCGGACTTGTGCCACAGCTCGTCCGCGATGCCCTTCAGGACGATCGGCTCGCCCGGCGCAAAGGGCAGGGGGCCGGATTCCAGGAAACCGTGGCGGGGCACCCGCAGGCCGGCGGCGGCGAGCAGGGCGTAGGCCCGGCCCTCGTGGAGGAAGCGGCTCGGGGTCATCTCAGGCCTCCACGCCTTCCGGAAGCAGCTGGCGGCCCGCCGAGAAGGCCTCCAGGTTCTTCTCGACGATCCGCGCGCCCTTGGCCTCGAAGCGCTGGGCGATCACCTCGCGCCAGGTCTCCTCCGGCACGGGCAGGAAGCGGGAGGCCAGGCCCAGGATGGCCATGCCGCCGGCCTGCTTGTGGGCCAGCTTGCGCGCCAGGCTCTCGGTGTCGAGCAGGTGGGCGCCCCGCACGGCGCGCAGGGCGCGATGCACGTCCTCGAGGGGCGGGTAGCCCTCCATGTCCGCGACGGGATCCTCGGCGGTGACCAGGTGCCCGCTGATGCGCAGCATCGAGACGTAGCGCAGGGCTTCGAGGGGCTCCAGGGCGATGAGCAGGTCCGCGCCCCCCTCCTCGATGAGGGGCGAGGTGAGGGGCGTGTCCGCGAAGCAGACCTGGGCCTGCACGCTGCCGCCCCGCTGGCTCATGCCGTGGATCTCGGACTGGAGGGCGTGGAGGCCACTGCGGCGCAGGGCTTCCAGGAGGATCTGCGCCATGGAGAGGATCCCCTGGCCGCCGACGCCGGCGAGGACGATGCCGTGGATGCGGGTGGCGCTCATGGCTGCACCTCCGGAACGCAGGTGGGGCAGGCCTGGCGCTCCCGCAGCTCGCGGTCGTGCTCTTTCAGCACACCCCGGCGCAGGGACTGGATGCATTCGCGGCGGAACACCAGGACCGACGTGCCGCGCGCGCGCAGGGCGGCTTCCGTGGCGGCCACATTCTCCGCATGCTTGCTGGGCAGGGGCGTGAGCACCTGCACCTGGGAGGCGGGGACGCCCAGTCCCAGCACCAGGCGCTCCACCTGGTCCAGGGCCTGGCTGGGTTGCTGGCCCGTCATGCCGACCACGCGGTTGTCGAGGATGACCACGGTGACGTCCGCGCCGGATTCCACGGCCGTGAGCAGGGCCGGCAGGCCGCTGTGGGCGAAGGTGGAATCGCCGATGACCGCCACCGCGGGCTTCTGGCCCGCCAGGGCGGCTCCCACGGCCAGGCTGATGCTGGCGCCCATCTCCACCACGCCGTGGATGGCGGACAGGGGCTCCTGGGCCGCCAGGGTGTAGCAGCCGATGTCGCCGAAGACCCGGGCCTCGGGGCTGCCGATGGCGCGCAGGGCCTCCTGCACGGCCTCGTAGGCGTCCACGTGACCACAGCCCTCGCAGAACCGGGGCGCGCGCACGGGGAGATCCAGGGCGGGCGCGGTCCGGTGCTCGAGGGCGCCGAGGCCGAGGGCGTCCTTCAACACGCGGGGGGACAGCTCGCCCGTGCGGGGCACGGCGCCATCCAGCCGCCCGCGCACGCGGGCCCGGCCGCGCAGGCCGAGGCGCTCCTCCAGCAGGGGGTAGTCCTCCTCGAAGACCAGCACCTCGTCCACCTGGGCGAGGAAGGCCTCCTCGGTGGCGGGATCCAGGGGGTAGGCGGCCACGTCCAGGCGGGGCAGGGCCGCGAGTTCGGGGTACTCCAGGATGAGCTGGGTGAAGTAGGCCCGGCCCAGGCCCGCCGCGGCCACACCGCGCCGCGCCGTTCCCGGGACCAGCCGGTTGAGTTCCGCGGCGGCCTCGCGCATCCGGGGCTGCTTGGCCAGCAGATCCACATAGCGCCGGCGGGCATTGGAGGGGATCAGCACCCAGTCCTGGACCCGGTTCCCAGGCACCTGGCCCACGCCGATGGGGGGCAGGGTGGCCTGGCGCTGGAACGGTGCGCGGCAGTGGGCCAGGCGCGTCACCAGGCGCACCATGACGGGCACCTGCAGGGCCTCGGAGAGCGCGAAGGCGCGGAGGGTGAAATCGTAGGCCTCCTGGACCGTGCTGGGCTCCAGGCAGGGCAGCCAGGCGAATTCGGCCAGCTTGCGGCTGTCCTGCTCGTTCTGGCTGCTGTGCATGCCCGGATCGTCCGCCACCAGCACCACCAGGCCGCCCTGGACGCCGGTGAGAGCGGCGTTGGCGTAGGCGTCCATGGCCACGTTCAGACCCACGTGCTTCATGGTGACCAGGGCCCGGTGGCCGGTGTAGCTCATGCCCAGGGCCAGGTCGAAGGCCACTTTCTCGTTGGAGGCCCACTGGGCCACGCGGTCCGGCCCGGCCGCGTGGATCATTGCCTCCACGTGCTCGAACCCTTCCGTGGACGGCGTGCCCGGATAGCCGAAGGCGCCCTTGATGCCGGCGTCGAAGGCGGCGCATCCCACCGCTTCCACGCCCAGGGCCAGGGTGCTTTGATTCATGAAACCTCCATCTTTTCCAGGGCCGAAGTATGGGGGGCTGGCCCCGTGTCAGGGGTCACACGGGGCGTTCCCGAGGCGCGCTGTGTCTGGCATCACACCCAGGGGGGACGGCCCTTTGCGGCACCTCCTCCGCAGGTCGGCCGGTTTGACGATGTAGAAACAACTAAAAGGTTCTTATGCATCGTTGTGTGTGGCAATTTGATCCGAAGTAAGCGGAATTGTCTTTGAGTTTGCCGTTCAGGATCATGTTTGGGGCCGACCTGGCGCATCAACGGAATCCAGTACATAATTCACCGGTTGATCGTTTTACGAAAGGGCTGGCAGATCCGGCCCGGAGGAGGTACCTGTGCTGCCGCTCTCCCAGACCACTGGTTATGCGCTGCGCGCCCTTCGTTGCCTCGATGAACCCGGGGGCGAGCCGATCCTCGTCGAGGCCATCGCGGAGGATACGGGCATCCCCCGCTCCTACCTGTCCAAGCTGATCCACCGCCTGGCCAAGCGCGGCCTGGTGGTGGCCCGGCGCGGCCACCATGGCGGCGTGGTGCTGGCCCGGCCCGGTCGGGACATCACCCTGGATACACTCTCCGAGGCCATTGACGGCACCGCTTGGCGGAGCCGGTGCCTGCTGGGCCTGCTGGACTGCACGGAGGAGACCCCCTGCGCGCTCCACGCCTACTGGGGTGCCATGCGCGCGGACATCCTGGCCCACCTGGCCCAGGTCACCTTGGCGGACATGGCCCAGCATCGGGATCCAGGCGTGGAGCGGTGCCGCGCCCGGCGGAAGGTGGCCGAGGTCAGCGCCGTGGGATGATGGCCTCCTGTTTGGAGGTGAACCATGTCGCAGCACCCAGAACCGCCGAAGGCCTATCGGGGCTTCGTGTCCCGTTTCCCGAAGCTGGGCCAGGCCTGGGATCTTCTCGGTGAGGCCGGCCAGGAAGGCCCCCTGGATGCGCGTACGGCGCGCCTGTTGAAACTCGCCATCGCGATCGGCGCGGGTCGGGAGGGGGCCGTGCATGCCAGTGCCCGCAAGGCGCTGGCCATGGGCATCCCGGCCGCTGAAAT
>JAKAMQ010000156.1 GCA_021812805.1 Acidobacteriota bacterium | reverse complement strand
GAGCCTGATGGAGCGCCAGCTCATCGTGCCCGCGGGCCGCAAGCCCGTGGTGGGCCGGCCCATGATGTACGCCACCACCCAGGCCTTCCTGCTGCATTTCGGCCTCAAGACCCTCCATGACCTGCCCCGCCTCGCCGACTTCGGTGAAGGGCGCCTCGAAGCCGAAGCCTTGGCCAGCCTGGAGCCTCCCTTGCCCGAGGACGGCCTCTTCGGCTCAGGGGCGATGGACGCGGCCACCCCCTCCCAACCCCATGAAGGGCCCGAAGCATGAGCCTTGCCCCATCCGTTCTCAGCCTCCAGGAAAAGCCGGCCCAATCCGCCAAGCCGTGGAGTCCCACCGGGCTGGTGCTCCAGACCTGGCAGAAAGGGCTTCTGCTGGTCTTCGTCCTGGGCATCCTCTACCTCCGCCTGTTGCGGCGGAAGCAGGCCCGGGTGGTGGTCTGCAGCCATTGCGGCAAGAAGAATCCGCCCCACCTGTCGAACTGCCAGAAATGCGCGGCGCCGCTGCTGCAGATCAAGTAGATCCTGACCGGCCTTCCAGAGGGAGGCCGGCCGGGGCAGGAGGCTCAACCCGTCCTGTGACTTAAAACTCGATGTCGATCCCGGATTCCTCGGCCAGATCGTTCTCCAGGCCCAGCACATCGCAGGCAGCGCCGTACATCTGGAGTACGGCGGTCTTGCGATTGCTCAGGCTGGTGAGCAGATCCTTCACCCGCTGGACTTCGGAAGCGATGGTGTTGTTGATCTGGTCCACTTCCGTGCGGCACCGCTCGCGGGTGGTCTCGTAGAAGGCCTTCTGATCGTTGCTGAGGTCCATGGGGGCTCCGGGACGGGATGTTTGGGAATGGATGCCGGGTGAAAGATGTTTTCCAAGAAGTGTAACCGCGCGGGTCAGCCGTGGGAAAGGATCCAGATCAACCCGCCAAGCAGGATCGCGAGGAGCAGGATCGCCGGGAGCAGCCAGCGGGGGCGAGGCCGGGGATCTCCCGGAAGCCCCATGGTTGGCAGCGGTGGAAGGCCCGGCTGGGTCCTGTCCCGAACCCGGGTGGCGGTCTCCCCCGTCCCCGCAGTCGGCATACGATGGGCGCCGCTGGAAAGGGAAGCCACCTGCGGGAAGCGGTCAGCCACCAGCGCCTCGAGGCGATCGGAAGGGCCCGTGAGCAGCGCATCCACGTACTCGGCCACATCGTGCTCGGTGATCGGCGTGCCCTGGCGTTGGAGGAACTCGCGCAGATCGCGTTCCAGGAAGCGCGCCGAAGGGTAGCGGTGCTCGACATTCTTCTGGAGGGCCCGGTTCACGATGGTCGCCATCTCCTTGGAGATGGAGGGCTTCAGGGTCTGGAGATCGGCCACGCGGCCCAGCCGCACTTTCTCGAGCACGCCCAGTTCCGAATCCGCCTGGAAGCAGCGCTCCCCCGTGACCAGTTCGAACAGGACCAGGCCAAGCGAGTAGAGATCCGACCGGTTGTCCAGGGGCTGGCCCGTGGCCTGTTCGGGGCTCATGTAGAGCAGCTTGCCCTTGAGGGCGCCGGCCACCGTATGGCTCGCCTTGCTGGCCGCCTTGGCGATGCCGAAATCCACCAGCTTCACCGCGCCTTCCGTGGAGAGGAGGATGTTCTGGGGGCTGATGTCCCGATGGACCAGTTTCAGTTCGCGGTCGTCGAACCCTCGCTTGCGGTGTGCGTAGTCCAGGGCGGCCGCCACCTTCATCACCACGAACGCCGCCACCTGCTCCGGGAACGGCATGCCGTACTCCCGCACCCGCTTGAGCAGCGTGCGGAGATCCCGGCCATTCACGTACTCCATGGCGATGTAGTAGGAACTGCCGGCCTTCCCCAGATCGAAGATCTGGGCGATGTTCGGATGGGTCAGCTGGGCGGCCAGCTTGGCTTCGTCAATGAACATGGTGACGAAGTCTTCGTTGTCGCTGAAGTGGGGCAGGATGCGCTTGATGGCGACGATCTTCTGGAAGCCCTGGACACCGCGCTGCTGGGCCTTGAACAGCTCGGCCATGCCGCCCACGGCAATCTTCTCGAGCAGGTAGTAGTTGCCGTACTCCTCCAGCACCCGCGCCTCGCCGGGCACACCGGAGGCAGGCCGGACGGACGGCGGAATGGGCACTGGCGCTGGGATCGCGGGCGCCTCCAGACCGGGGCGTTCGAAAGGATCGTGGACCCCGGAAATGCCGCTGAGGGTGAATTCCGCAGGGCCC
Source organism: Acidobacteriota bacterium (assembly GCA_021812805.1). GTDB lineage: Bacteria > Acidobacteriota > Holophagae > Holophagales > Holophagaceae > Geothrix. The sequence continues at coordinate 5,290 of JAKAMQ010000156.1, read as the reverse complement.
TGCGCCTGCGAGGGCGCTGCTGGCGCGGGCGGAGGCGCACCGGCCGCCCGCTCCAGAAGGGGCTGGGACTGCCGGGCGGCCTCTGGCACAAGGGCTTCCATGTCCAGCAGAACGTCGCCGAAAAGATCTTCCGCGGTCATGCCCTGGGGCGGCGGCGGAGCCGGCCGAGCGGGGGGCGGATCGAAGGCGGCGAAGATGGGTGCCGACTGGGGCACCTCCAGTTCCTGGATGAGATCCCCGAAGAGGTCTTCCGTGGTGAGCTTGGGGGCCTCCGGGCGGAACCGGCGGAGGGAGGCCACGAGTTCCTGGTCGGGCTGGGTCCGGGCCAAAAAGCCCTGGACCTCCCCACCCTGGCGCCCCGCGCCGGGGGCCGCGCCGCCTTCCGTCAAGACCAGCACAGGCAGGGCGGGATGAAGGCTCCGGAGCTGCTGCGCGAGGTTGGAGCTGCCCTGTCCTGGCCCGGCCGAATCCAGCAGGAGGAGATCCGGAGCGGGCCCCTGGAGGACGGCCTGCGCCGGCTCAGAACCGCGCACCCATTGCACGTGCCAGCCATCCGATTCCATGGCCGACACCAGTCCCGGAGTCCTCAGGGACTCACCGTCAACGATCATCAGGAGGGGGCGGGGCATGTGGGATTCCGGCAGAGTTCCCAGGGTAGCGGCAGGGCCCGCCGGGCACCAAGGACACAAATCCAGGTTTTACCTCGATCCTTGAGGCTCCCTGGGATAGACTGGTTCCTTGGCCCTGTCCCGGGCAACCGGGGCAGCGGCGAATTCCCAGCGGAAGGAGGTGCATTCCCCTATGCCTTTGGTCAAGGTCAAAGAAGACGAAACCTTCGAGTTCGCCCTTCGCCGCTTCAAGCGGAAGTGCGAAAAGTCTGGCATCCTCAGCGAGTTGAAAAAGCGCCAGCACTACGAGAAGCCCAGCGCCAAGCGCAAGCGGAAGATGCTCGCCGCCCGTAAGAAGACGCTGAAGCGCCTTGCGCAAGAACGGCGCATGATCGGTTGATCTATCCGCAGCGCTGTCGCGCTGCGTGAAAAGGCCCGCGCGAGCGGGCCTTTTGCTTGACCGAGGACGACTCCTCCCATGACCCCTGAACTCCAGGCCCTCGAATTCCCGGAAGCGGTTCGCCTCATCCAGGCGAACGCCCGCACAGCCACGGCCCGGGCGGCCCTGGGGGCCCTGCATCCCTGGGATGGCCACGCGGGGCTCCGGCGCCTGCATCAGTTGGAACTCCAGGAGCTCTGGGCCCAGTCGCCCCACCTGCTGCCGGTCCAGGCCCTGGATGAAGCCCTGGATGAGTTGCTGGATCCGGCCGGATGGCTGCTGCCCGACCACTGGCGCCAGCTCCGGGAGGGCCTCAAGGCCATGGGCGTCCTGCTGAAGAGTCTTGCAGGCCTCGCCTGGCCGGAGACCCGGCCCGCCCCGGCCGGTGTCCACCTCGGCATTGACCGCCTTCAGGTGACCGCCGCCCTCCTGCCGGATCCCGGCCCCCTGGCCGAGCGCCTCGGCAAAGCCTTTTCCGCGGATGGCCAGCTCGATCCGCTGCGGATCCCCGCCCTCGCCGAACTGCACCGGCATCGGCAGAGCGCGTTCCAGGCCATCCAGAACAAGCTGCAGCGATTGCTCCGGGATAGTCCCGAGGCCTTCTCCGATCCCCTCGTGGTGGAGCGCAATGGCCGTCTCTGTCTGCCCGTGCGCCAGGAGCGGCGCGGCCTCGTCCCGGGCCTCGTGCTGGATCGCAGCGGCAGCGGCGCCACGGTGTTCATCGAACCCATGGAGGCTGTGCCCCTGAACAACGCCTTCGTGGAGGCCGATGGGGAGTACGCCCAGGCCGTCCAGGCCTTCCTGCGGGAGCTGCTGGCGGAGCTCCGGAGCCGCCGGGAGGATTTCCTCCGCTGGCGGGAACTCCAGTCCCAGGCCGACCAGGCCCTGGCCTTGCTGCGCTGGACGGCCCTCTGCGAGGGACGGCTGCCGGACCTGGAGCCCGATCCCAAGCAGGGCCGGTTGTGCCTCCTGGAAGCGCGCCACCCCCTGCTGCTGCCCGCCGTGCGGGAAGCCATGGGTCTGGACCCCCTGCCGCACCCCGTGGTGCCCCTGAACCTGGTGCTGGAGGCCGATCGCCCCGGGCTGGTCATCTCCGGTTCCAACACCGGGGGCAAGACCGTCGTGCTGAAAACGGTGGGACTCCTTTCGGCCCTGGCGGCCTGTGGCTGCGCCGTGCCCGTCCGGGAAGGCAGCCGCTTCCCCGCCCTGCCCAGCCTTCATGCCGACATCGGCGACCACCAGACCCTGGCGGGCAGCCTCTCCACCTTCAGCAGCCACATCCTGCATCTCAAGGCCATCCTCGCCGGGGTGGAAGATGGCGGGCTGGTGCTGCTGGACGAGCTGGGCACGGGCACCGATCCCAAAGAGGGCGCGGCCCTGGGCATCGCCCTGTTGCAGGCCCTCTCGCGACGCCGGTGCTGGATCCTCTGTTCCACCCACCTGGGCGAGATCAGCCAGTGGGCCCTGCGCCACAGCCGCTTCCAGAATGCCTCCGTCCAGTTCGACGAGGAGCGCCTCGCTCCCACCTACCGCCTGCTGGTGGGCCAGCCGGGCCAGAGCCGGGCCCTCACCATCGCGGCAAAGCTCGGCCTGCCAGAGGCCCTGCTGGCGCACGCCGAGAAGGTCCTGGGCCGGCGGGAGCAGGATTGGCGGGAGTTCCTGCGGCAGCTTGAAGCCGAACGGACCCGTCTTCAGGAGGAGGCCGAGGGCCTGCGCCAGCGGGAAGCCGCAGCCGCCAAGGATCGGGAGATCCTCCGGCAGCGGGAGGAGAAGCTGCGCCAGGACCGCGAGGCCTTCCAGCGGGAATCCCGGGACAAGGTGGCGCGGGTGCTGGATTTCCTCGATCACGAGGGGAAACGGCTTGTGAAGGAGCTGAAGGAACAGCAGAAAGCCGCCGCCGTGAATCCCGATCGTCTGGGCACCGAAGCCCACGAACGGGTGCAGCAGCTGGCCCGGATCGCCGAGGCGGAATGGGGAAGCCGCCCCATCCGCAAGCCCGAAGCCGCGCTCGAGGTGCGCGAGGGGGGCCATGCCCGCCACCGGGGCCTGGGCGTGGAAGGCAAGGTCGTGTCCCTGAAGGGCGATCGGGCCATCCTGGAAACCCCCCAGGGCCGGCGCCTGGAGTGCCGTCTGGGCGAACTGGAACCCAGCGGAGGCCGGGAAACCGCCTCGAAGCCTTCTGGCCGGGTCCGGGTCCGGGCCGAGGCGCTGGACATCGAGTCGGAGATCAACCTCATCGGCCGGGCCAGCGACGATGTGGATAGCGAGATCTACCGCTTCGTGGAGGAGGCCCTGGCAGCCGGCCGGCGGACCATCCGCATCGTCCACGGCCACGGCACAGGCCGTCTGAAGGCCGCCGTGCGGGAGGCCCTGCGGGGCCATCCCGGCATTGCCCGCGTGGAGGATGCCCCCCAGAACCAGGGAGGAGCCGGGGCCACGGTGGTGTCCCTGCGCTAGGGGCACTCGAATGCCTGGACAGGCTCCTGGCAACCGACCTCCCGGTGAAAACTCAACCTCCCGCCGCAGCGAACCGATGGCGGGAACATCACGTCTTTTTTCAGGGGCGGCCATGACTTTCTGGAATAACCTTACGATCCGCAAGAAGCTGATCTATTCGATCCTCGGGCTGGCGGTCGTGCTCGGCGGAGCGGCGACGGTCATCTCTATCTGGCGACTGGACGCGGCCCTCAACGCGGGCCTCAGCGTGAAGTCCTCCAGCCTGGCCACCCTGGTGGCGGACAATGTGCAGTCCGGCGTCCAGTTCGAGGATCTGGGCCTGGTGGAGAAGGGCCTGAACGCCCTCAAGGATGATGCCCAGGTCACCCAGGCCATGGCGGTGACAACCGATCCCGCCACCCAGGCGGTCAAGATCATGGCCAAATCCAAGGCCCGGAACGGGGTTCAGCTGGACCTCAACGCCCTGGGCAGCCAGTTCCTGGCGGCCGCCGCCAAGGCTGATGCCAGCAAGGGAACCGTCTCGCTGGATGCCGGCGGCTATACCCTGGTCGGCGCCCTGGTGAAGATTGACGGCGCCCCCACGAAGTCCTATGTCGTCCTGGTGGTGAACCGCGACCAGCTCCACCGGGACCAGCTCTCCGCCCTACTGGGCATGCTCCTGCTGGGCGTCTTCATGATCGTCCTGGGCTTCGCGGCCGCCTGGGTGCTCGGCAACACCATCGTGACGCCCCTGGAGAACATCCAGCGGCGCATGCGGGACATCTCCGAAGGCGAAGGCGACCTCACCGCCCGTCTGGAGGTGCATGGCAATGATGAGATCGCCCAGCTCGCCCTGCACTTCAACCGTTTCGTGGAGAACATCCACGGCATCGTGCAGCAGGTGATGGCCATCTCCACCAACATCGCCTCCGGCTCGCTCCAGATGTCCGCCGGGATGTCGGAGATGCACAGCACCGCCCAGAGCATCGCCGAGGCAGCCGAGACCCAGAAGGGCAGCGTCAATACCACCACCGGCAGCGTCCAGGCCATCGCAGGGGCTTCCCAGACGGTGTTCACGAGTGTGACGGAAGCCCTCAAGACCTTCGACCAGGCCCAGCAGGCCGCCGCCAAGGGGGGCACCGCCGTGGGCGGCGCGGTCTCCGGCATGCAGGCCATCAACCAGAACTCGAAGCAGATCGGCAACATCCTCACGGTCATCACCGAAATCGCCAACCAGACGAACCTCCTTTCGCTGAACGCCGCGATCGAGGCGGCCAAGGCGGGCGAGCACGGCAAGGGGTTCGCCGTCGTGGCCGAGGAGGTTCGCAAGCTGGCGGAACGCAGCGCCACCGCGGCCAAGGAGATCACCTCCCTGATCCAGACTTCCGACCGGGCCATCGGTGATGGCACCAAGATGGTGAACACCGCAGGCGAGGCCCTCCAGGCCATCCAGACCGCCATCACCGCCCAGGCGGAGCGGATGAAGGCCATCGGCGAACAAAGCCAGACCCAGAGCCAGGACAGCCAGCGGGTGGTGGACGCCATGGGCAACCTCACCGGCATCGCTGAGCAGAACGCCGCCGCCATGGAACAAATGGCCGCCACCATCAAGGAATCCACCCGCACCGTGGACGAGCTCAGCCACCTGGCTGAGCAGCTCAACGCGATCGTGGCGCGGTTCAGGATCTGATTATGAACGAGGGGGGACCGCCTGCTCGCCTTCGGCTCGCGATGTCCCCCCTCGTGCACCCCCACGTGGTGTCCCGGCGAAGCAGGGACACCACGTCTGATATGAACGAAGGGGAAC
>JAKAMQ010000155.1 GCA_021812805.1 Acidobacteriota bacterium | reverse complement strand
CGGCCAGACCCTGCATGAGCGCCGAGGCGCCCAGGCGGTTGGCGCCGTGGTCGGAGAAGTTGGCCTCGCCCAGCACGAAGAGGCCGGGGATGGTGCTCATCAGGTTGTAGTCCACCCACAGGCCGCCCATGGTGTAGTGGCTGGCCGGGAAGATGCGCATGGGCACTTCGTAGGGGTTCTCATCCGTGATGCGCTCGTACATCTCGAAGAGGTTGCCGTACTTCTCTTCGATCTTCTTGGCGCCCAGCCGCTTGATGGCATCGCTGAAATCCAGGTAGACGCCCAGGCGGGTGGGACCGACGCCGCGTCCTTCATCGCAAACCTGCTTGGCGGCGCGGCTGGAAACATCGCGGGGGGCGAGGTTGCCGAACGAGGGGTACTTCCGCTCGAGGTAGTAGTCGCGGTCCTCTTCGGGGATCTGGTTCGCCGGCTTGCCGCAGTCCTCCTTCTTCTTGGGCACCCAGATCCGGCCGTCGTTGCGCAGCGACTCGGACATGAGGGTGAGCTTGCTCTGATGGTCGCCGGTGACGGGGATGCAGGTGGGGTGGATCTGGGTGTAGCAGGGGTTCGCGAAGGCGGCGCCCTTCTTGTAGGCGCGCCAGACCGCCGTGGCGTTGCAGCCCTTGGCGTTGGTGGAAAGGTAGAAGACGTTGCCGTAGCCGCCCGTGGCCAGGCAGACGGCGTCAGCCGTGTGGGAGGTGACTTTCCCCGACACCATGTCCCGCACGATGATGCCCTTGGCCACGCCGTCCACCACGATCAGTTCCTGCATCTCGTGGCGGTTGAACATCTTCACCTTGCCAAGCCCGATCTGGCGCTCCAGGGCCTGGTAGGCGCCGAGCAGCAGCTGCTGCCCCGTTTGCCCACGGGCGTAGAAGGTGCGGCTCACCTGGGCGCCGCCGAAGGAACGGTTGTCCAGCAATCCGCCGTACTCGCGGGCGAAGGGCACGCCCTGGGCGACGCACTGGTCAATGATGTTCACGCTCACCTGGGCCAGACGGTAGACGTTGGCCTCGCGGGCGCGGAAGTCGCCGCCCTTCACGGTGTCATAGAACAGGCGGAAGATGCTGTCGCCGTCATTCTGGTAGTTCTTGGCGGCGTTGATGCCCCCCTGGGCGGCGATGGAGTGGGCGCGACGGGGGCTGTCCTGGTAGGCGAAGCATTCCACTTCGTACCCCAGTTCCGCCAGTGTCGCGGCAGCGGAGGCGCCGGCCAGGCCGGAGCCGACGACAAGGATCTTGTACTTGCGTTTATTGGCGGGGTTCACCAGCTTCAGATCGAAGCGGTACTTGTCCCAGCTCTGCTCGATGGGGCCATCGGGGGTTCGCGAAATCAGTTCCATGGTGGCGCTCCAGGAGGATCAGTGGATGATGCCGGTGAGCACGGCGATGGGGTAGGAGATGTTCACCCCGATCACCAGCACGGTCAGGCCTGTGGCGAAATTCCTGCGCAGCGCGTTGTAGCGGGGGTGGGCCCAGCCGAGGGTCTGCGTGAAGCTCCAGACCCCATGCCACATGTGCAGGCCCAGGCAGAGCTGGGCGACGATGTAGAAGGCCGCGACCCAGGGCACCTGGAAACCGGTCACGAAGTTGTGGTAGGCGTTGCCCTTGATGAAGTCCGGATGCACCGTGCCCAGGGTCAGGTGCAGCAGATGGAAGACGATGAAGATGCCCAGGATCACGCCGGTCCAGCGCATGGACCGCGATGACCAGGTGGCGGCCTGGTTCTGCTTCTCCCGGTATCCGACGGGGCGGGCGGCCTGGTTGGAGAGCGTCAGGCTGAGCGCCGCCCAGATGTGCAGGAGCACCGCGACGAGCAGCACCGACCGGAACACCCAGATGCCCATGCCGTGGATCATGGTGTGCAGGAATTCGGCATAGTGGTTCATGGCCTCCGCGCCCATGTAGGACGTGAGGTTGCCCAGCATGTGGACCGTGACGAAGCCCCAGAGGACCACACCTGTGAGGGCCATGACGACCTTCCGGCCGACCGAGGAAGCCATGAAGCCGGGACTGCGATCCCCTGCTCCGGCAATGCTCTGTTCCGCGACGGACATAGATGCGCTCCTTGAAGAAAGACCTCGATTGAAATGTCCTCCGGGCCGAGGGTGCACCGGAGGGAAACCTCACCGCGAGTCCAGTTCATCTTTCCAACAGGTCTGGCAGCCACGGCCATACCCGACCCAAGTATCGCCACACGCACGGCCAAAACCCAAGCCCAAAATCCTCGTGGTGCGAGGCCTGGGTTGGCGCGCGGCCACCGGCTGAAGAGGCCTCTGGGGCCTTGTCACAGAGGTTCCAGGAGGGCGGGAAGATCCGTTAAACACTGTTCGGACGCGCGACCCGATCCTTCCCCATGTTAAACATACTCTCATTTCCGACGATTTGCATGACGGAGCCTTGCCGCGACTGGAAAAACCGGGCTAGAGTAACGTCAAAACCCGGGCGGCTTCTCCCCTTGGTCCCTGTGCAGATGCCGGGCTTTGGGGCCGCCCCGTGACAGGCAGCTTTCCACTGGCCCCTTCCCGCTTCTTCTGGAGGACAACGATGGTGACGATGAAACGCCTTCTCGGTGCACTCGCACCGGTGCGACTGGCCAGGGCCACTGCGCCGCTGGCTCTTTTCCTCCTGGGAGCGCCGGCCTTCGCCGGGGGCGAGGCCGAGCTGAAGATTCCCTCGTTGCGGGAACCGGCCCAGAGGTTCCTGGGCTTGACAGGCCACAACCTGCTGCTCTTCGGGCTGGTGATCTGCCTGCTCGGCATCGGCTTCGGCCTGGTGCAGTACGCCCGGATCCGGAATCTCCCTGTGCACAAGTCCATGCTGGAGATCTCCGAACTGATTTACGAGACCTGCAAGACCTACCTGCTCACGCAGATCAAGTTCATCGCGATCCTCTGGTCCTTCATCGCGGTGATCATCATCGCCTACTTCAAGTACCTGTCGCAGACGCCCATGTCCTGGCCGCAGGTGGTCGTGATCCTGCTCTTCTCGATCATCGGCATCCTGGGTTCCGTGGCCGTGGCCTGGTTCGGCATTCGCATCAATACCTTCGCCAACTCCCGCACGGCCTTCGCCAGCCTCGAGGGGAAGCCCTTCCCGACCATGGCCATCCCCCTGCAGGCAGGCATGTCCATCGGCATGCTGCTCATCTCGGTCGAGCTGGTGCTCATGCTGGCGATCCTGCTCTTCATCCCCGGCAACGCCGCCGGCCCTTGCTTCATCGGTTTCGCCATCGGTGAGTCCCTGGGCGCTGCGGCCCTCCGCATCGCCGGCGGCATCTTCACCAAGATTGCAGACATCGGTTCCGACCTCATGAAGATCGTCTTCAAGATCAAGGAAGACGATGCCCGGAACCCTGGCGTCATCGCCGACTGCACGGGCGACAACGCGGGCGATTCCGTCGGCCCCACGGCGGACGGCTTCGAGACCTACGGTGTCACCGGCGTCGCGCTGATCACCTTCATCCTGCTGGCGATCAATCCCGTGACCGCTGGCCCCCATTACCAGGAGATCCAGGTCGCCCTGCTGGTGTGGATCTTCGTCATGCGCGTGGGCATGATCGTGACCTCCGCCGTCTCCTATTGGATCAATGGCCTGTGGGCGAAGGCGAAGTTCGGGAATGCGCCGAAGTTCAATTTCGAGCATCCCCTGACGTCCCTCGTGTGGCTGACCTCGATCGTTTCGATCGTGATGACCTACGTGCTGTCGCACCTGCTCATCGCCAACCTCGGCAATGGGATCTGGTGGAAGCTCTCGACGATCATCACCTGCGGCACCCTGGCCGGTGCCCTGATCCCCGAACTCGTGAAGGCGTTCACGTCCACGAACTCGGGCCATGTCCGCGAAGTGGTGACGGCCTCCAAGGAGGGCGGCGCTTCCCTGAACATCATCTCGGGGCTGGTGGCGGGCTACTTCTCAGCCTACTGGACGGGCCTCTGCATCGTTGCCCTCATGGGCGCGGCCTACTTCGTGTCCACCTTCGGCCTGGCTGCATTCATGGCCGCCCCGGCGATCTTCGCCTTCGGCCTGGTGGCCTTCGGCTTCCTGGGCATGGGCCCCGTGACCATCGCCGTGGATTCCTACGGCCCGGTGACGGACAACGCCCAGTCGGTCTATGAGCTGTCCACCATCGAGACCATCCCCGGCATCGAGCAGGACATCCAGAAGACCTTCGGCTTCAAGCCCGACTTCGAAAACGCGAAGATGTATTTGGAAGAGAACGATGGCGCGGGCAATACCTTCAAGGCCACCGCCAAGCCCGTGCTCATCGGCACCGCGGTCGTGGGCGCCACCACCCTGATCTTCTCCATCATCCAGATGCTGAACGGCAAGTTCGGGGTGGATAACGTCTTCCGCGGGCTGTCCATCATCAACCCGCTCTTCCTCCTGGGCCTCATCACTGGCGGCGCGATCATCTTCTGGTTCTCCGGCGCGGCCTGCCAGGCGGTCGCCACGGGCGCCTACCGCGCGGTCGAGTTCATCAAGCAGAACATCAACCTTGACGAAGGCGCCGAGAAGGCCTCGGTCGAGGATTCCAAGAAGGTGGTGGAGATCTGCACCCAGTACGCCCAGAAGGGCATGTTCAACATCTTCATGGGGGTCTTCTTCTCCACCCTGGCCTTTGCCTGCGCGGACCACTTCTTCTTCATCGGCTACCTGATCTCCATCGCCGTCTTCGGCCTCTACCAGGCCATCTTCATGGCCAATGCCGGCGGCGCCTGGGACAACGCGAAGAAGCTCGTGGAGACCGAACTCAAGGCCAAGGGGACGCCCCTCCACGATGCCTGCGTCGTGGGCGATACCGTGGGCGATCCCTTCAAGGACACCTCCTCGGTGGCCATGAATCCGGTCATCAAGTTCACGACCCTCTTCGGCCTCCTGGCGGTGGAGCTGGCCATCACGCTGAACCCGACCACCGCCCACATCGCGGCCCTGGTGTTCTTCCTGGTCTCGACCGTCTTCGTATGGCGTTCCTTCTACGGCATGCGCATTCCCGTCATGGCCGAGAAGTAGTCCCAACCTGCTAGACTGGAAAGGCGCGGCATCCGCCGCGCCTTTCTTTGCTCCGGGTTCCCATGTGCCTTTCCGACGAAATCCAGCGCCGGCGCACCTTTGCCATCATCAGCCACCCCGACGCGGGCAAGACCACGCTGACCGAGAAGCTGCTGCTCTACGGTGGGGCCATTGATCGCGCAGGTTCGGTGAAGGCCCGGGAGGGGGGTGCCGCGGCCCACTCGGACTGGATGAGCATCGAGCAGGAGCGTGGCATCAGCGTCACCAGCGCCGCCATGCAGTTCGAGTACCGGGGCAGGGCCATCAACCTGCTCGACACCCCGGGCCACCAGGACTTCAGCGAGGACACCTACCGCGCCCTCACGGCGGCCGATTCGGTGGTGATGCTGCTGGACTGCGCCAAGGGCGTGGAGGAGCAGACCAAGAAGCTCTTCCGCGTGGCCCGGGAGCGCCGGCTGCCCATCTTCACGTTCGTGAACAAGCTGGACCGGCCGGGCCGCGAGCCCGTGGAACTGATTGACGAGGTGGAGGAGCTGTTCGGTCTCCATGCGGTGCCCATGACCTGGCCCATCGGCTCGGGGCCCGATTTCAAGGGCGTCTACGTGCGGGCCACAGGCCAGATCCAGGTCTTCGAACGGGCCAAGGCCGGCCAGAAGGCCCGCGTCGCGGGGAAGGGAGGCCTGGACGATCCGGAGATCGCAGCCCTGCTCACGTCTGCCGAACTGCAGCAGCTGAAGGACGATGTGGACCTCATGGATCACGTGCTGCCCGCCTTCGACCGGGAAGCCTTCCTGCGCGGTGAACAGTCGCCGATGTTCTTCGGATCCGCCGTGAACAATTTCGGTGTGGCCGAATTCCTGGACGAGTTCCTGGATCTGGCGCCCGCGCCGGGTCCGCGTCCCCTGGCGGACGGTGGCGAGGTGAAGGCCGACGCGCCCTTCACGGCGTTCGTCTTCAAAGTGCAGGCCAACATGAACAAGGCCCACCGCGACCGGGTGGCCTTCGCCCGCATCGTCTCCGGGCATTTCCAGCGGGGCATGGATGCGCTCCATGTCCGGGAGAAGAAGTCCATCAAGCTGAACTATCCCCACATGTTCTTCGGCCGGGAGCGGCAGATCGTGGACGAAGCCTATCCGGGCGACATCCTCGGCCTCATCAATCCCGGCCTCTTCCGCATCGGGGATGTGCTGAGCGCGGCGGGCCCCGTGGAATTCCACGCGGTGCCCCGGTTCTCCCCCGAGCAGTTCGCTTCAGTGCGACTGGCGGATCCCGGGGCCCGGAAGGGCTTCCTGAAGGGCCTGGCCCAGATCGCCGAAGAGGGCGTGGTGCAGGTCTTCTGGCCCAAGGGCGGCGCGCCGCTGCCGATCCTGGGCGCCGTGGGCCGCCTGCAGTTCGAGGTGCTCCAGCACCGGCTGAAGGACGAGTACGCCTGTCCCGTGCTGCTGGAGCCCCGCGGCTTCCAGACGGCCCGCTGGCTGGAGGGCGGCTGGCCCGAGCCCAGCCGCTACTGGGGCGAGCTGGTGGAGGATGGTGAGGGCCGTCCTGCCATCCTCTTCGAGAATGACTGGCAGCGGAGAACCACCGCCGAGAAGTGTTCCGGATTGACGTTCCTCGAACATCCACCCAAATGAAAAGCGGCGCACAGGCGCCGCTTTTCATGCTCGATAGCGCGGACCTAGGCGTTCTTGTGGAGGTCCATGACCGCGTGCAGGAGCTCGATGGCTTCCTTCTTCGGGCGCTGGAAGGCATTGCGGCCCATGATGCTTCCGAACGCGCCACCCGCGGCAAGTTCGGCCACTTCCTTGAGGACTTCGTCGGTTCCCTTGGCTTCTCCGCCGCTGAAGATCACGATGCGGCGCCCTCCGAAGGCACTGCGCACCACTTCCTTCACGCGATCGGCCAGGGTCTCGATGGGAATCTGGGCTTTTTCAAAGGCAGCGGCGGCTTCCTTCACCTCGAGGTGTTTCTTGGGAGGTTTCACCTTGATGATGTGGGCGCCGAGCTGGGCCGCGATCTGGGCGGCATAGCCCGCCACGTCCACGGCGGTTTCGCCGTCCTTGGTGAGGCCTGCGCCGCGCGGGTAGGACCACACCACGGAGGGAAGGCCCACCGCCTTGGCTTCCAGGATCAGCTCCCGCAGGGCCTCATACTGGATGTTCCGGTCGCCGCTGCCGGGGTAGATGGTGTACCCGATGGCGGCGCAGCCCAGGCGGAGGGCATCCTCCACGCTGCCGGTGATGGCGCTGCAGGGCTCGTGCCCCTTGCTGAGGATGTCGCTGTTGTTGAGCTTCAGGATGAGAGGGATCTCGCCCGCGTAGTCGGAAGCCACGTGCTCGATGAAGCCCAGGGGCGCAGCGTAGGCGTTGCATCCGGCTTCGATGGCGAGCTCGATGTGGTAGCGCGGATCGTAGCCGCCAGGATTGGGGGCGAAGCTGCGGGCCGGACCGTGTTCGAAGCCCTGGTCCACGGGCAGGATCACGAACTTGCCGGTGCCTGCCAGGCGCCCGGTGTTCATCATCCGGGCGAGGTTGGCCTTCACGCCCGGATTATCT
>JAKAMQ010000154.1 GCA_021812805.1 Acidobacteriota bacterium | reverse complement strand
GATGACGCTGGATCTGGAGCCGGGCGCGATTGCCGGTGCTGGACCACTCGGACCCTGACGTCCTTTCCTGCTAGCCTGGGCCATCCCTTCGTGGAGCGGACATGCGCTTCCTGGCCAGGCTGGGCGCCCCGGTGCGCGAATTCCTGGTGTTCCTGGGCGACCAGGCGCACCTGGTGGCGCAGACGGTCCGCTTCGCCCTGAAGCTCCGCCTGGACCAGCTCGGCACGGTGGCCGCCCAGACCCGCCTCCAGATCCGCTTCACGGGCCTCCAGGCCTTCCTGCTGGTCTGTGGCACTGCCCTGCTGCTGGGTGCCGTGACCCTCATCCAGGCCTTCACCCAGCTTTCGGGCCTGGGGGCGAGATCCTACATCGGCCTGCTCATGGTGCTCATCATCCTGCGCGAGCTGGGGCCACTGCTCACGGCCGTGCTGGTCATCGGCCGCAGCGCCACCGCCATCGCCGCGGAACTGGGCACCATGCAGCTCAACGGCGAGGTGGATGCCCTGGCCGCCCACGGCGTGAACCCCTACCAGTACCTGCTGCTGCCCCGCTGGATCGGGGTGCTGGTGGCCGTCTTCGCCCTGGTGGTGTTCTTCGACGCCTCCGCCCTGGCCGGAGGCTTCCTGGTGGCCCGCTTCAAGGAGGGGGTCACCCTGGGCGTCTACATGGGTTCCGTGCGCGACGCCCTCGTGAACCGCGACCTGCTGGCCACGCTTCTCAAGGTCGTCCTCTTCAGCAGCGCCATCACGTTCCACGCCTGCCGCCACGGCCTCGCCATCCGCCGCAGCCAGACCGAAGTGCCCCAGGCGGTCACCCGCACGGTGGTCACGGCGCTGGTGGCGGTGTTCCTCGTGGATGGCCTCGTGGCCGCCTTCCTCTACGCCTGACCATGATCCAGGTGGACGACCTCTTCCTCGACGCGCCCGATGGGCGCCCGCTTCAGCAGGGGCTCCACCTCAACCTGGAGCCGGGTGCGAGCCTCCTGCTGCTGGGCCCGGGCGGATGCGGCAAGAGCCAGCTCCTGCGGGTGCTGGCGGGCACCGTGCCCCCGCGCGCGGGGCGGGTCCGGATCGCCGGGGTGCAGATCTGGCCCGGGGAAGGCGCGCTGGCCCTGGCGGGACGGGTGCGGGCGGGCTTCGTTTTCGCCCAGGGCGGCCTGCTCTCCAACCAGTCCCTGCGGGACAACGTGGCGCTGCCCCTCCGCTTTGCCGGGACGCCGCCGGCCGAGGTTCGCATCCGCGCCGAGGCGGCCCTGGACCGGTTCGGCCTCCTGTCCGTCGCGGGCCTCCGCCCCCATGCTGTCAGCGCCTGCCAGCGCAAGCTGGCGAATGTGGCCCGGGTGGAAGCCCTCCAGCCGGAGGTGCTCCTGGTGGACGATCCCCTGGAAGGCGTGGAGACCGCGGACCACCCCCTCGTGGCCGGCTGGCTCCGGGGCTGGATCCAGGACGCCGCCCGCACCCTGGTGGTGGCGCTGGAGGAAGCCGGGGATTTCGGAGATCTTCCCGTGCGCCGCCTGCACCTCTCGCCGATCTGCCCCGCCGAGGAGTCGCGATGAACTTCGAAAAGCAGGATGTCCGCCTCGGGATCTTCGTCGTCGCCGCCCTGGCGCTGTTCCTGGGGCTGCTGGTCTTCAAGAACGCCCGTGCCGTGGTGCAGGATACCTATCCCCTGGTGGTGCGCCTGGACAACATGGAAGGTCTGGCGCCCGGGACGGAGGTGGATCTGAAGGGCTACCCGGTGGGGACCGTGGAGCAGATCCAGATGCGCCAGAGCGGCGTGGACTACCAGTTCCTGGCCAGCCTCTCCATCCGCGCCGACATCAAGCTGTGGCGCGGCACCCGCGCCCAGGTGGCCACCCGCGGCCTGGGCAGCAGCTACCTGGATCTGCTGCTGCCGCCCGCGGCGGATCGCCAGGTGCTCCTGGCCGCTGGGGACCAGATCCCCGGCGATCAGGGCGTCTCCATCGGCGGGGTGCTGGACAAGGCGAGCCGCCTGCTGGACACCCTGAATGGCAGCGTGGAGGCCCTGCGGGACCGCCTGCGCACCCACGGCCTGGAGGATGTTTTCGGGCAGCCCGCCGTCCGGCAGGCCCTCCTGAACCTGAACGGCACCCTCCAGGAATTCCAGGCCCTGGCGAAGGAGAGCCGCGGCCTCGTGGGCCACGCCGATCGCAGCATGGGCGAAGCGGACAAGGCCCTGGCGGATCTGGAAAAGAGCCTGGCGGTGACGCGGAGCCTGCTGGAGACGCGCAGGCCCGACCTGGACAGCATTGTGACGAGCCTGGCCAGCACCCTCCGGCAGACGGATGCCCTGCTGTCCCGCTTCCACGCCGAGGACCAGCCGGAGCTGGAGACCAGCCTCAAGACCCTCCGGCGCTCGCTGGATTCGGTCGAGGAACTGCTCCAGATCCTCAAGCAGAAGCCCAGCCGCGCGGTCTGGGGCACCCCCAGCGCGGCCGAGCGGGAGCGGGCCCGGAAGGCCGTCCAGGCCGCCAAGCAGGCGCCGGCTCCGCAGTAGCCGGCCCTACAGCCGGTCCAGGCTGTCCTTGCCGATGTTCACCTTCCACACCAGGGGCTCGTAGGTGGCCAGCCCCTGCTGGAAGAAGGGATCGCCATCGCGGATGGCGTCCAGATCGGCCAGCGGAGTCGCATCCTGCACGCGGAAGAGGACGACGCCGCCGCTGCGGGGATCCATGGGCCCGGAGGCCAGCAGGATGCCCTGGGCCTGGAGGGTGCGGAGATAGGCCCGATGGGCCTCCGTCACGGCCTCGATCTCCTCGATGGGGCGGCGGTAGCGGACGATCATCAGGGCGTACATGGTCACTCCCTCACAATGCGGGTGCCCACGGTGTCCGGGGCCTCGGTGGCCAGGGCCTCGGCCGTGGTGATGAGCACCTCGTGGCCACCGCCATCGAGGTAGGCGAGGGCGCTCTCGATCTTGGGCCCCATGCTGCCGGCCGGGAACTGGCCCTCGGCCAGGTGCCTGCGGGCTTCGCTGGCCGTGAGGCGGTCCACCCAGCGCTGGGTGGGCTTGCCGAAGTCCAGGGCCACCTTGGCCACGCCGGTGAGGATGATGAAGAGGTCCGCTTGGAGCTGGGCGGCCAGCAGGGCGCTCAGGCGGTCCTTGTCAATGACGGCCTCCACGCCCACCAGGAAGCCGCTGGCGTCGCGGATCACGGGGATGCCGCCGCCGCCGCCGGCGATGACGCTGTGCCCCTTCTCGAGCAGCGTCTTGATCGCATCCAGCTGGACGATTTCCAGGGGACGGGGCGAGGGCACCACCTTGCGCCAGCCCCGGCCCGAGTCCTCCTTCATCTTCCAGCGCTTCGAGCGCATCAGCTCCAGGGCGCGGAATTCGGGGTAGAAGGGGCCCACGGGTTTCGTCGGATCCTGGAAGCCCTTGTCCTCCTTGTCCACCACCACCTCGGTAAGCACGGAGGTGACGGGCGCCGCGATCTTCATGAATTGGAGGCGGTTGATGAGCATGCGCTCCAGCATGTAGCCCATGGAGCCCTGGGTCATGGCGCCGCAGATGTCCAGGCTGTAGCCGGGGATCTGGCCCGAGCCCGCCTCCTGCTGGATGAGCAGGTTGCCCACCTGGGGACCGTTGCCGTGGACCACGCAGAGGGCGTAACCCTCCGCCACCACCCGCGCCAGCATCTCCGCCGTCTCCCGGGCGTTCTCCAGCTGCTCCTCCTGGAGCCCGCGCTCCTTCTCCTTAAGTAGCGCGTTGCCGCCGATGGCGAGGAGTGCGATTTTTCGGGCCATGCGGGCACCTGGAAAAACGAGAAGTCTACCCGAAGGCCCCGGAAATGCCAGTGATCCCGCGCAAAGGTCCAGTTCAGGGCGAGGCCTGATGCGGCTAGCATGGAAGGTTTACGGACGTCCTCCCATGCACATCCAGGAACTGATCCTCCGCCTGCAGCGGTTCTGGGCCGACCGGGGCTGTCTCATTGGCCAGCCGTACGATCTGGAGAAGGGCGCGGGCACCATGAATCCGCTCACCTTCTTCGGCGCCCTGGGGGCGAAACCCTGGAACGTGGCCTACGTGGAGCCCTCGCGCCGCCCGGCGGACGGCCGGTATGGCGAGAACCCCTTCCGCGTCTATAAGCACCTCCAGTTCCAGGTGATCCTCAAGCCCAGTCCCGCCAAGGTCCAGGATCTCTACATCGAGAGCCTCGAGGCTCTGGGCATTGATCTGTCGAAGCACGACCTCCGCTTCGAGGAGGACAACTGGGAATCCCCTTCGTTGGGGGCCTGGGGCGTGGGCTGGCAGGTGGTGCTGGATGGCATGGAGATCAGCCAGTTCACCTACTTCCAGCAGGTGGGCGGCCTGGACTGCCGGCCCGTGAGCGCCGAGCTGACCTACGGGATCGAGCGTATCTGCATGTTCCTGGGCGGCTACGACAACATCTTCGACCTCATCCACGGGAACGTGACCACGGATGATGGCGTGTTCCCCGTGACCTACGGCCAGATGCGCCAGCGCGAGGAATTCGAGCTCTCCGCCTACAGCTTCGAGCACGCCAACCTCGACCTGCACCGCCAGCTCTTCGACGCCTACGAGGCCGAGGGCTGGCACCTGGTGAACGATCTCGGCCACTTCCTCAGCGCCTACGAGCAGGCCCTCAAGATGAGCCACACCTTCAACGTGCTGGATGCCCGCGGCGCCGTGAGCACCACCGAGCGCCCCGGCATCATCAAGCGCGTCCGCGACCTGGCCTGCGCCTGCGCCCGGGCCTACCTGGCGCACGCGGAGGGCGCCGCCGTGCCTGCCGATGCCGCCGGGAAGGGAGGTGCCCAGTGAGCGGCACGAAGACCTTCCTGCTGGAACTGCACTGCGAGGAGATCCCGGCGCGGTTCCTGAAACCGCTATCGGAAGAGTTTCGTGCCGCCTTCTCCATCTGGGCCAAAGCCCAGGGCCTGGCGAACGCTGGCCTGGAGACCTTCTACTCGCCCCGGAAGCTGGCCTGGCGCGGGTCGGCCCTTCCCGTCTCCCAGCCCGACCAGACCGAAATCCAGGTTGGCCCTCCTCAGCGCATGTGCCTGGACGCGGACGGCAAGCCCACGATCCAGGGGCTGAAGTTCGCGGAGAAGTGGGGGGTGGAGGTCTCGGCCGTCCGCTTCGAGCAGCCCGCCGGGAAGAAGGAACCCTGCGCGGTGGTGACCGTCACCAGGAAGGGGCGGCCCACGATTGAGCTGTTGGCGGAGGCCCTGCCGGGGCTCATCGCGGGGCTGCACGTGCCCAAGGCCATGCGCTGGGGTTCATCGGAATTCGAGTTCGTACGGCCCATCCGCAACCTCCTCTGCCTCTTCGGGGAGGAGGTGGTGCCCATTACGGTGGACGGCGTGACGGCGACCCACACCACCTGGGGCCACCGGCTCTACCACCGGAACCATCCAGAGCCGGTCACGATCGCCTCGCCTGAGGCCTACGAAGCTGCCCTGGAAGCCGCCGGTGTCGTGGTGAGTGTGGAGGCCCGCCGCGCACGCATGGCCGCCCAGCTGGAAGCCCTGGCCGCCGAGGCGGGGGGCCGCGTGGTGGCCGACACAGAGCTGCTGGACACCCTGGCGGAGATCGTGGAGTTCCCCAAGGTGGTGCGGGGCGACTTCCCGGCGGACTTCCTGCGGCTGCCCAAGGAGGTGCTGGTCACCAGCCTCCGCGAGCACCAGAAGAGTTTCTGCATCGAGAAGCCCGACGGTACGGACCTGCTGCCCTGCTTCCTCACCGCCGCCAACCGGACCGACGACCCCGCAGGCTTCGTGAAGGCCGGCAACGAATGGGTGCTCAAGGCCCGCCTCTACGACGCCCGATTCTTCTTCGCCGAGGACCGCAAACACCCGCTTTCCGAGCGCCTGGAGAAGCTGAAGGCTCTCACCTTCCAGCGGGAGCTGGGCAGCTACCACGAGAAGACCGGCCGCGTCGTGGCCCTCACCAAGATGCTGGCCACGCGGCTGTCCAAGGACGATGCGCACATCGAGCGCGCCCTGGAAGCCGCCCGCATGGCCAAGTGCGACCTCCGCACGCTGATGGTGGGGGAGTTCCCCGAGCTGCAGGGCGTCATGGGTGGCGAGTACCTCCGGCACGAGCGTGCCCACGAGGAGGTCTGGAAGGCCGTCAAGGAGCACTACCGCCCCGTCGGCGCCGACGATGCCATCCCCTCCACGCCCATGGGCTGCCTGCTGTCCCTCTGCGACAAGCTCGACACCGTCGTGGGCTGCTTCGCCGTGGGCCTCATCCCCAGCGGTTCCAAGGATCCCCTCGCCCTGCGCCGCGCCGGCCAGGGCATTGTGCGGATCCTGTGGGAGCAGGCTGAGTTCGCCTTTACCCCCTCGTTCCTGATGGATACGGCGCTCAAGGTCGTCGGTCCCAAGGCGACGAAACCCGAAGCCGAGACCCGCGAAGCCCTGCTGGCCTTCTTCAGGGATCGCGTGGGCTACCAGCTGGAGTGGGTCGGCTATGCCGGCTCCGTACGGCGCTCCGCTTCTGCCGCTGGCTGGGAGGATCTGTCGGACCTCAAGGCCCGCTGCGAGGCGCTGTCCGCCTTCGCCGAGGATCCCCGCTTCGCGAGCCTCGCCCAGAGCGCCAAGCGCATCGGGAACATCCTGAAAGACGAGTCGCCGGCCGAGGCCTTCGACGAAGCGGTTCTCTCGGATGCTACGGAGAAGACGCTGGCGGAGCGCCTGAAGGCCCTCGAAGCCACCTGCGAGCACGCTCACCTCCTGGCTGCCCTCGCAGACCTGGCCGTTCCCCTCGAGGCCTTCTTCAACGCGGTCATGGTGAAGTGCGACGATCCCGGCCTCCGCGCCGCCCGCCTCAGCCTGCTCCACCGGCTGCGCCAGGCCTTCCTGCGCGTGGCGGATTTCAGTCTTTGGCAGTGACCTTTCTTTGAAACCGCAGATGTCGCAGATACCTTGGATTGGATCTGCGTCATCTGCGGTCAATGGTTCTTGAGGTTCCCATGCACCACGAACGCATCGCGATCATTGACTACGGCAGCCAGTACACGCGGCTCATCACCCGGCGGCTGCGGGAGCTGGGGGCCTTCGGCTTGGTGTACAACAGCGGCGCCACGGCCAAGGAGATCGCCGGGGCGGACCTGAAGGGCGTGATCCTCTCGGGCGGTCCCAATTCGGTGCTGGAGGCGGGGGCGCCGGGCCTGGACCCGGCCATCCTGGCCCTGGGCGTGCCCATCCTGGGCATCTGCTACGGCCAGCAGCTGCTGGCGCGGGATCTCGGGGGCCAGATCCACCGCAGCACCAGCCGCGAGTACGGCAAGGCGGAGATCACGGCCGCGACCGAGGGTTCGATGCTCTTCGCGGGGCTGCCCCACCAGCAGCAGGTGTGGATGAGCCACGGCGACCACGTAGAGGTGGCCCCGGCGGGCTTCACCGTCACCGCGAAGACGCCCAGCGTGCCGGTGGCGGCCATGGAGGATCCGAAGCGGCGCCTCTACTGCCTCCAGTTCCATCCCGAGGTCACCCACAGCGCCCAGGGCACGCCCCTGCTGCTGAACTTCCTCAAGTCCTGCGGGATGGCCCTGGACTGGAACGCGGGCAACTTCATCGAGGAGAAGGTGCAGGTCATCCGCGAGCAGGTGGGGAAGGGCACCGTGGTGCTGGGCCT
>JAKAMQ010000153.1 GCA_021812805.1 Acidobacteriota bacterium | reverse complement strand
TCCGATCTACTCCCTGCGTCTCTTCGGCAACATCGCGGGGGAGCACATCGTGGCCGGGATCTTCTTCGCCCTGATGCCGCTCCTGCTGCCGATCCCCATGATGGTGCTGGGTCTCTTCTTCGGGCTGGTCCAGACCTTCGTGTTCGCCCTTCTGACGATCATCTACCTCAGCGGCGCGGTCTCGCACGAGCATTGATGCTATCGGGGGGTGCCCGCTTGCGGGCAAGGCCCCCCCTGGGAGCCCCCGATGCCGTGCCCAGGTGGAGCCAGGTCTCTGCATCCGCTCTCCCCTTTCCCTAGTCCCCCTTGTTACCTGTTCACCGTCCCCGGGATTCCGAACCCCCTGGACACCTTTTCCTGGAGCACTCCCATGAAGAAGTTCCTCACCACCGCCTTCCTCTTCACCATGGCCGTCGCGGCCTTCGCCCAGGGCGTGCCCGCCGCCGCGGCCGGCAACGGCATCTTTGACGGCCGCTTCCTGGCCCACCTTTCCCTCGCCATCGCGGCCGCCGGTTGCGGTCTCGGCCAGGGCAAGGCCGTGGCCACCGCCTGCGAGGGCGTGGCGCGCAATCCCCAGGCGGGCGGCAAGATCATGGTCACCATGATCATCGGCCTGGCCCTCATCGAGGCCCTGGTCATCTACGTGCTCGTGGCTGCTTTTGCCATCAAGTAGGCGCAGCTGATGCAGACGGGGCGCACCGAATCGGCGCGCCCCGTTTTTTTATGAGCCAGGATTCCCGCAGATGAGATCCTAACAACCATGACCCCCACCCGTCTGTTCCCCCTGCCTCCCGAAGTGACTCAGGTGGTCCTCGGAGGCGGATCGCCCATTGATCTGGAGGCCCTGAGGGTTCATTCCCCCGAAGCGGCCTGGGATTTCGCCCTGAACTACGGCTATGACATGGCCGTGCCCGCCCAGCGGGCCCATGTGATGCGCGTCTACGAAGACGCGCTCGATTTTTTGGAAGGGGTGGTCCTGGAGGGTACGGACCTCCATGTGCTGCCCGAAGTCGCCCGCCTGGAGGATCCCCTCGACCTTCTGCTCTGGGCCTCCGAACGCCCGCCCGCGCCGCGGGGGCGATGGGCCTGCGCCCTCCTGCGGGTGATGCACACGCTCTTCCATGTGGACCACAACGTGAACCTGCGCTCGCTCCCGGAAATCCAGCGCCAGGTGTTCGAACGCTATGACCGGTTCCTGGTCCAGGAGGATGGTCGGCTGCTTCTGCGTGGCGCCTACGATGTCCCTCTGGTCGCGGTGGAGCGCAAGGAGAACAAGGACCGGGTCTCCATGCTCCTGAAGATGCTCCACAAGCCGGAGAACGTTGCGGAGACCATCTACGATCAGATCGGCATCCGGTTCGTGGCGGAGGATCATCTCGGGGTGCTGATGGTGATCCGCTTCCTCCTGGACCACCACGTGCTCATGCCCACGCACATCAAGCCGAGCCGGAGCCGGAACCTGATGATTGACCTCCAGGCGCTGGAATCGTGGATGGATGACCTGCCATCAGCCTTCTGCATCCAGGATCTCAGCCCCGACCGGCGCCGGGAACTCAACGCGCGCCTGGCCCTGAAGACCGCCGGCGGGGGCCAGAACCCCTTTTCCAGCCGGGAGTACGCGGCCATCCAGTTCACGGCCCGCACCTTGGTCCGCCTGCCGAGCCCGGCCACCCGCGCCCTGGAGACCCTCCAGGAACGCCTCCAGACCATGGGCGACACGGAGCTTTCCGACCTGGCCCGCATTCCGGAGTTGATCCAGGAAACAGAGGAGTTTACCTTTTTCTTCGCACACGAAGTCCAAGTGATGGAGTTGTCAGGCTTTCAGAACGCCCAATCCGGGCCCGCATCCCATGCGGAATACAAACAGCGCCAGCGGGATGCCGCCCGGCGGCGAGTACTCCAGGGAATCCTTCAGGAGGAACCATGTTGAACATCCAGACCCGCCAAGACGGAACCGCCTCTGTGGTATCCATCCAGGGCAAGGTCAACTTCGAGGTCACCGCCCAGCTCCGCGATGTCATCCGGGAGACGGTGGCCGCGGCTCAGCCGAAGCTCCTGGTGATCAACCTGGAGGGCGTCAGCTTCATTGATTCGTCGGGACTGGGCCTGTTGGTGGCCGCGCGCAACAGCGTGGACAAGTCGGGTGGCCGCCTGCATCTCTGCTGCCTGCCCCCGCCCGTGAAGAAGACCTTCGATCAGACCAATCTGACGAACTACTTCTCCATCTTCGCCACCGAACAGGATGCCCTGCGCGGAGCTTGAAGCGTTCAACCATCCCCGTTTGAAGGGTCCCCATGGCCAAGGGCGTCGTTCTGGTTGTTGATGACGAAGCCCCGATCCGGGACATCCTCACCTTCTATCTGAAGCGGGCGGACTACCAGGTTCTCACTGCGGGGAATGGGGGCGAGGCCCTGGCCGAGATGGACCGGCTCCGTCCCGATCTCATCATTTCCGATCTCCGGATGCCCGGGATGGCGGGTGATGAGCTCTGCAAGCGGGTGAAGGCGGATCCTGCCACCCAGGACATCTACTTCATCATCCTCTCGGCGATGGATGGCACGGCTTCCCGCATCGGCGGGCTGGCGCTGGGCGCGGACGACATGATCCCCAAGCCCTTCCACGCCCAGGAAGTGCTTGCCAAAGTCGAGTCCACCTTCCGCCTCATCGGCATGCAGAAGGAGATCAAGCGCCAGAACCGCGAACTGACTCTGTTCCAGGGGAAGGTGCGGGAGGAGATGGAACTGGCGGCGGCGCTCCAGATGGGGCTGCTCCCCAAGCTTCCGGGCGAAGCGCCGGGTGTGCGGTACACGCACCGCTACCTCCCCGCGGCTGGAATCGGCGGGGACATCTATGACGTGCTGCCGCTGCCGGACGGGGGGACAGCCCTCATGATCGCGGATGTGAGCGGCCATGGCGTGTCCGCGGCCCTCATTTCCGCCATGGTGAAAACCTCCTTCGAGAACCAGGCGCGACGGGGCGGCGATCCGCTCGGTTGGGCGCTCGGCATGAATGCGGATCTCTGCCGTTCCACCCTCGCCGAACAGTTCGCCACGGTCTGGATCGGACGCGTGGATCTCCCGAGGAATACCCTCCGCTACGTCACGGCCGGCCACTGCTCCCCGTTGCGCATCGTGGGCGGCGCCGGTGGCGGCCTGCACCGGTCGGAGGTGCTCCGCGGCCGTGGCTTCATGCTGGGGCTCGATGCCCAACTGCCCTTCACGGAAGAAGGGGTGGAGTTCCTGCCGGGGGACCGTCTGGTGCTCTATACGGATGGCCTGGTGGAGGTGGAGCGCGAGGACCGCCTCATGCTCGAGGAGGCTGGACTCCGGCGCTTCTGCGCCGAACTGCCCGCCGAGGCTGATGCCGCCGCGGACCATCTGGTGGCGCAGGCCCGGGCCTTCAACGCCCCCGTGCCCTTCGGAGACGATGTGACGCTCGTGATCCTGGACCGGGTGAACTAGTGCACCTCGCCTGAACTACCTGGATCAACGGCTCGAAGGCGAGGTGCACTTCCATCGGGGCATGGCCCCTCTGGCGCCCTTGCGCGCAGATGCGCCAGGGCTGTCACCCCGCTGGGGGCACTGGCGTGCCCCCAGACCCCCGCCACGTGGTGCCCACGGGCGTGGCGGATGGTCCAGCTATTTCGCGCGGGCACCACTAGGAATCCAGCTCCGCCAGGGTGGCCTCGATACCGGCCTCCAGGCTGGTGAAGGGGGCGGTGAATCCGGCGGCCCGCAGGCTGCGCACGTCCGCCTGGGTGAAGCTCTGGTATTTGCCGCGCAGGGCGTCGGGGAAGGGGATGTACTCGATGCGGCCCTGGCCCAGGAGGCGGATCAGGGCATTCGCGATGTCGTTGAAGCTCCGGGCTTCGCCCGTGCCCGCGTTGAAGATGCCCTTCGCCATGGCGGTTCCGGCGAAATGGAGCGCGATGGCGATGATGTCCTGCACGAACACGAAGTCGCGCACCTGGCCACCATCCGGGTAGCCGTCCGTGCCTTCGAAGAGGCGGCAGACGCCCTGCTCCTTCAGTTGCCGCAGGAGCTGGTGCAGCACGGACATCATGCGACCCTTGTGGGCTTCCCGTGGGCCGAAGACGTTGAAGTAGCGCAGGCCCACCACGGGGCTCTGGATGGCGGGCAGGAGGCTGCGCACATGCTGGTCGAAAGCCAGCTTCGAGTAGCCGTAGACGTTCAGGGGGCGCTCGTTCCGGGGCACGGGCTCGAAGTCCCGGCTGGCGCCGTAGGTGGCGGCGCTGGAGGCGTAGACCAGGGGCGCGCGGCGGGCCAGGCACCAGTGGAGCAGCGCCTTCGAGTCCCCGAAGTTGTTCTCCATCATGTAGCGGCCGTCGGGTTCCATGGTGTCGGAGCAGGCCCCGTTGTGGAACACGGCCTCCGGCCTGAGGTCGAGGGTGCCCGCCTCCAGCCGCGCGCGGAAGTCCCGCTTGTCCAGGTAGTCGGAGATCACCAGATCGGCCAGGTTGCGGTACTTCTCGCCGTGGGCGAGGTTGTCCACCACCAGGATGTCGGTGTGGCCCGCGCGGTTGAGGGCCTTGACCAGGTTGCTGCCCACAAAGCCGGCGCCGCCGGTGACGATGAACATGTTCGACTCCTCTTCCTCTAGGATAACGGCCGTTAGCCGATGGCGTCCTCGACCTCGGCCGCCTGGAGGCGGCGCAGGAGCCGGGGACCGGCTTCCGCCAGCAGGGTGGCGGCGAGGATCAGGAGGCCGCCCGCCAGCTGGGTGCGGCTGAGGTGCTCGCGGATGCCAGGGATCCAGCCGCTGATGGCCAGCAGGGCCGTCCAGAGGGGTTCCGTGGAGAACAGGATGGCGCTTTCGGTGGCGCCCAGCCGGGCCTGCATGGTGCTCTGGACATAGAAGGCCAGGGTGGTGGCCAGGAGGCCCATGAAGCCGAGGGCGATCCAGACGCCCGGTCGGGCGAGGGCCTGGGCCGTGCCCTCGAATCCGAAGGGGGCCGGCAGGGTCAGCGCGAGGACCAGCGAGGCCGCGCCGGTGACCGCCACCTGGGTGAGGGCCAGCACCCAGCCCGAGGAACGGCGTGAGAAATGGGCCGTCAGGACGATGTGGACCCCACAGAGCACCGCCGCGACCAGCGTTTCGGAGTCACCCCGGTTCCAGCCGCCCCAGGCGGCACCGGGTTCGCGCACCAGCATCAGGAGGCCCACCAGCGCCACGCCCGCACCCAGGCCATGGGCGGGTCGCAGCCGGTCTCCCGCCAGGAGGGCGACCATGGGGGTGAAGATCACGTAGAGGCCCGTGATGAAGCCGGATTTGGCCGTGGTGGTGAAGCGCAGTCCATCGGTCTGGAGCCAGAACAAGGTCGCCAGCACCAGTCCCAGCCAGCATCCATCCAGCACGGCCTGGCGGCGGATGGGCACCTTCAGGAGGGCGATGCAGAGGCCGAGGCCCGCCGTGCCGATGGCGAAGCGGAGCGTGAGCAGGGCTCCCACGGAGAGCCCCGCCTGCAGGGCGTACTTGGTGGCCGGGAAGCCTCCGCCCCAGATGGCGGCGATGAGGGCCAGGCTGAGAACGGCCAGGAGGTGGGATCTGCGGGATGCCTGCATCCTTCCAGACTAGAGGGCGAGGGCGGGACTGCAAGGGTCCGCCCCGTCTGGCTGGCCGGAGATGGCTATTTCAGGATCGCGGCAATGCGAAGCGTCAATTCGGGCTGGTCGGGATCCGTGGTGGTGAGGGCGAGGGTCTCGCTGTAGCGGCCGGCCTTCACGGTGGCCGGCAGCACGATGTCCAGGGTCTGCTGGGGGGCGGCGGCCTCCTGCAGGCCCATCACCCGGACCGGGGCGAGGGAGCAGGATTCACCCGTCACACGGAAGGGCTTGCCGTTCGCCTGCTTCAGGACCAGCTGGACCCGCTGCTCCGTGCCCGCAGCGCCCTCGAACACCAGGCTGGTGGGGGTGGCCTGGATGGCGGGTTTCAGCTCCCACTGGATGTCCAGGGGCAACTGGGGCATGCGGGGATTGGTGAAGTGCACGGTCGCCGTCTCGACGCCCCGGAACTGGCCCTTGGGCACCTTCCGGCCATCGAAGGTGACCTCGAGCACCGTGTCCTTGCCCTCCGGGTGCCAGGTGAACCCCAGGAAGGGCGCGCCGGGAGCCCGGGCATCGGTGATCTTCACCGGCTCAGCACCGCCGGGGGCGTAGCGCAGGGTGGCATGGGTGGGAACGGAGCGGGCGGCGACCAGGTAGAGCGCGTCCACGGAGGGCATGATCTCCTGCACCACCTCGGTCTCGAATGTCAGGGTGACGGTGGGCGTCTTGGGGTCGTTGCAGAAGACTTCAATGGATTTCCGCACCGGTCCCCGGTAGCCGTGGGGATCGAAGGTGGCCGCAAGCTCGGTGCTTTCGCCGGGGGCGATGGACCACTTGCCCAGGACCGTGGCGGTGCAGCCGCAGGAGGGCCGGACCTGGGTGATGCTCAGCACGGCGTTGCCGGTGTTGGTCACCCGGTAGCTGGTGGAGACTTTCCGGTCGGGCGTGATGCGGCCGAAGTCATGGTGGAAGGTGTCGAAATGGATCACCGGGGCCTGGGCCATGAGGGAGACGGCGGCGCAGGCGAAGAGGAGACGGCGGATCATGCGGAACCTCGGCAGGAAGAAGAGGCCATTCTACGCCGACACCAGCTCGCGCATCGCGTTCCAAGCATCCTCCGGCGTGATCCGGGCCAGGCAGGGGTGTCCCTCGGTGGCGCAGGCCGGTTTGAAACAGGGGGCACAGGGCACGTCCTCGCGCCGGAGGCCGCGGCTTTTCGGCCCCCAGGGCGTCGAACCCTGGGGATCGGTGGCGCCGTAGATCGCCAGGGTGGGGGTGCCGCAGGCGGCGGACAGGTGGCTCAGGCCAGAATCGTTGCCCAGGGCCCCCCGGGAGCCCCGCAGCCAGGCGGCGGCCTCCTTCAGCGTGGTCCGGCCGCAGAGGTTGATGCCTTCGGCCCCGGCCACCTCCGCGCAGACGGGCGCTTCGTCGGGGGAGCCGAGCACCGCCACGGCGAAGCCCTCGGACCGGGCCTTCAGCAGGAAGGCCCGGTAGTGTGCCACCGGCCAGGCCTTGGAGGGCCAGGTGGAACCCGGCATGAGGCAGAGGTAGGGCTGGGCGGGCGGTTCGATGGCCACGGCGGGATCGAAATCGGCGTAGGGCATGGGGGGGAGGTCCGGCCAGCGGCGCGCCAGCACGGCGTGGTACCGCAGCAGGAAGGGGCCTTCCGCCTCCCAGAAGGGGCCGCTGTGGGTGTTGAAGGGGCCGGCCAGGCTCTCGTCCACCCCGATCCGCTCCGGCACCCGGGCCAGCCAGGCGGCCAGGGCCGGCCGCAGGGATTTCGGGAAATGGATGCTTCGCGCGGCCCGGTACCGCCGGAGGATGCGGGCCATGGCCCAGGGGCCGGGTTTGCCTGCATCAGGCAGCACCGCATCGCAGAACCAGGTGCCTTCCACCAGCGCCAGGGTGGCCTTCGGCCCCCACACCACGATCGGCCCCTCGCCCAGCTCCCGGAGCAGGCGCAGCACCGGGAGCTGCATGGCGGCGTCCCCGATGAACCGCGGGAAGCGCACCCAGGTGGCGCCCTCGGGAATGGGGTTCGGCTGGTTCATACCGCCTTCTCCGGAGTGGTTCAGGT
>JAKAMQ010000152.1 GCA_021812805.1 Acidobacteriota bacterium | reverse complement strand
TGACCTCCACCGCAGGCCCCGGCATCTCGCTCATGAGCGAGTTCATCGGCCTGGGCTACTACACGGAATGCCCGGGCGTGTTCTTCAACGTCCAGCGCACCGGCCCCAGCACGGGTCTCCCCACCCGCACCCAGCAGTCCGACATCGAGATGTGCGCCAAGGCCAGCCACGGCGACACGCTGCACATCAACCTCTACCCCGGGAACATGGAAGAGTGCTTCCAGTTCTCCTACGACGCCTTCGACCTCGCCGAACGATTCCAGACCCCGATCTTCGTGATGACCGATCTGGATCTGGGCATGCAGAACTGGGCCTCCCAGCCCTTCGCCTACCCTGACAAGCCCTACGACCGCGGCAAGGTGCTGGACCAGAAGCAGCTCGCCGAGATCCAGGACTGGGGCCGCTACAAGGACGTTGACGGCGACGGCATCTGCTACCGCTCCCTGCCCGGCACTCCCGGCGGCAAGGGCGCCTACTTCACCCGCGGCTCGGGCCACAATGCCTACGCCCTCTACTCCGAGAAGCCGGAAGATTACGTGGCCGTGGTGGACCGTCTCCGCAAGAAGTACGAGACGGCGAAATCCTACGTGCCCAAGCCCATCTTCCGGAAGCTGGGATCCGACAAGGGCATCCTCGCCTTCGGCTCCAGTGATCCCGCGGTCATCGAGGCCCAGGATCTGCTGGCCGGGCAGGGGCTGAAGACCGACTACCTCCGCCTCCGGGCCCTGCCCTTCACGGCCGAGGTGGACGCCTTCGTGAAGGAAAAGCGGGTGGTCTACGTGGTCGAGCAGAACCGCGACGGCCAGATGGCCAACCTGCTCCGCGAGTTCTACCCCGAGTACGCCATCACGTTCAAGAACGTCCTCCACTACGACGGACTCGCCCTGGATGCGCAGACCATCGTGGATCAGATCACCGCCTTCGAGCAGAAGTGAGAGGAGAGCCAGCCATGTCCACCGCCACCCCTTCCGCTCCCACCAACAAGCTCGGGATGACCAAGCAGGACTATGTGGGCTCCAAGTCCACCCTCTGCGCTGGCTGCGGCCACGACAGCATCACCGGCCAGATCATCAACGCCGCCTTCGAGATGAGCATCGAGGGCCACCGGGTCGCCAAATTCTCCGGCATCGGCTGCTCCTCGAAGACGCCCGCCTACTTCCTGAACCAGGGCTGGGGCTTCAATGGCGTCCACGGCCGCATGCCCGCCCTCGCCACCGGCGCCTCTCTGGCCAACCGCACCCTCATCAACATCGGCGTGTCGGGCGACGGCGATTCCATGTCCATCGGAACGGGCCAGTTCGTCCACGCCATCCGGCGCAACATCCCGATGATCTACATCATCGAGGACAACGGCGTCTACGGCCTGACCAAGGGCCAGTTCTCCGCCACCGCCGACAAGGGTTCCCACCTCAAGAGCGGCGCGGTGAACGAGCTCCCGCCCATTGATCCCTGCACCCTGGCCATCGAGCTGGGCTGTGGTTTCGTGGCCCGCTCCTTCTCCGGCAATCCGAAGCAGCTGAACGCCATCCTGAAAGCCGCTTTCGCCTACGAAGGCACCGCAGTCATTGATGTCATCAGCCCCTGCGTCACCTTCAACAACCACGACGCTTCCACCCGCTCCTACAAGCACGTCAAGGATCATGATTTTCCCCTCCATGACCTGGGTTTCATCCAGTACTCCGAGGTCGAAGACGTGGAGATCCCGGCCGGAGAGACCGAACTCGTGACCTTCCCCGATGGCTCCCGGGTCGCCATCAAGGCCATCCACGAAGGCTATGACCCCACGGACCGCTACACCGCCACCCGGGCCATCCACGAGTCCATGCAGAAGGGCGAGTTCCTCACGGGCCTGCTCTACATCCATCCCCAGAACGCGCCCCTGCCCGAGGTGCTGAACCTCGTGGACGAGCCCCTGGCCACCCTGCCTCAATCCACCGTGAAGCCCGGCCCCGAGGTGCTGGCCGCCATCATGGAAACGCTGACCTAGGAGCGCATTGACGGCCCGTCCAGCCCCGCTACACTAAAGCTTCGTGGGCCTGTAGCTCAGCTGGGAGAGCGCCGCGTTCGCAATGCGGAGGTCGTCAGTTCGATCCTGATCAGGTCCACCAACCCAGAAACCAGCGGCCCTCCGGCCGCTGGTTTTGCATTGGAACCCTTCCGCACCCTGGGGACGCCCCCTGATTCCATTGGACGGGCTGGAGGTTGACGGCAGATAATTCAGGGGACACCGTGAACATAAATCGGTTCGAGAGGTCCGGGTTCCTTTGTTGCCTATGCGATATATGCGGTTTGCACTCCTCTTCATGCTGCTGCAGTGGGCAGCGGGTGTGCTATCCGCGGCCGGCTCGCCGGGCCTGTTCGGCTTCCATACCTTTCCGGTCGCCCCTGGGCAGGATCTGGGCTTCGCATCCCGGCCGGTCTACGACGGCCGTTCGGGGTTCTGGTTCTACGAGCCCGGGAGCCTCTGGCGCTTCGATGCGCGGGGCTATCGGCAGTTGGGCCCCTCCGACGGGCTCCCGAAGGAGGACGTGGATCTGGCCTATCCCGAGCCCTCCACGGGCATGTGGTTCCGGGCCGGAGGCGCCTGGTATCTCCTCAGCGCGAACGGCGTCCAGCGCCTCGCCGTGCCGGGCACGCCTTCGGTCAAGCGGACCTTCGCCATCCGGAACGAAGGGCTGGGAATCATCGAAGGGGACCGGCTGCACATCTACCGCCCCTCGGGCGCGACGGTGGAACTGCCTTCCCCCGGTCCCGGGGATTGGGTCAAAGCCTGGAAGGATCCACACGGTGACGATCGTCTGGTAGTCGGCGACCAGGGCCTGGCGCGCTGGAACGGCCATGCCTGGAGGATCCAGTCCCTCACCGGCCTGCTGGAAGGCCGGGGAGCGGATGTCTTCCGCACGACCTCCGGCGCGTTGTGGGTGCGCTCAGACCGGGATCTCGCCCGCATCGAACCGGATCCGGCCCGGTTCGGTCCCCAGATGGGGTTCACCCGGAATTCCTACGTCACCATCGAGGAGGATTCCTTCGGCCGAGTCTGGACCAACGGCCCCGAAGGACTGGCCTGCGTGGACGGGAACCGCGTCTGGCGCATCGGCGTGCAGGAAGGCTTGACGGGCTACCAGTCCTACTGGCCCATCGCTTTCGACTCCCAGGGCAACCTCTGGACCATCTCCGCGGCCGGCTTCCAGCAGTTGAAGGGGGCCTTCCTCTGGAGCGTCCAGGAACGGCCGTTCGGCCTGCCCCGGACCATGATCTTCACGGTGCGGCGCAGCCGCCATGACGGCACGCTCTACGCTTGCACCCATGATGGCCTTTATCATCTGAAGGGTCATCGCTGGACCGAAGTGCGAGGTACGGAACGCTGGGCTCCCTTCACCCTGGCGGAGCGCGCCAACGGCGAGCTGTGGTGTGGGGGAAACCCGCCGGGCGCCCACGATCTCTCCATCTTCCGGCTCGTTCCCGGGCACCGCCCGGATCGCCCGGACATTCAGGGCCTGCCCCCAGGGGAATGGACCTCCGCCCTGACCTGGACCCCGGATGACACCCTCTGGTGCCTCACGGCCAAGGGCTTCTACCGGATCCGCCCCCAAGGAGCCGCCTTCATCGCCGAGCCCGTGGCCCTCCCCGGCCTTGCGCCCGGCACCGTGCCCAATGCCCTCAACCTGGCCCCGGACGGGAGCCTCTGGGTGGGCACGGATCAGGGCGTGTACCGCCTGGAAGGCACCCACTGGGCCCATCTTGGCAAGGCTGATGGACTTTTCGCCGAGAAAGCGGACGGAGCCTTCCAGGGGCCCCACGGGGAATGGTGGGTGCTCCACGACACTGCGAAGGCCATCACCCGTTTCGCCCAGATCCCCGGCAAGGGCTGGCAGGTCGTGGGCGGATTCGATGCGAAGCAGCCCCTCACGGCCATGGGCGCCCTGGCGGGCTGGACGGATCCGAAGGGCATCGTCTGGCTGCTCAGCGGATCGGATGTGGTGCGCTGGGATGGGGTGCGGGCGGAGCATTTCTCCAAGGCCTTCGGCGTGCCCATTGATGATTTCTTCGATATCTGCGGCGAACCGGACGGGCAGTTCTGGATCGGCACGATCGCGGGGGTCATCCACTGCGACCCCCGTTTCTACCGCCCCATCCCAGACCCACCCGCCCTCGTGCAGGGGCCATCCACGGATGGCCAGGGCCAACCCTTCGAGGCCGGGGCGCGCCTCCCCTTCCTCAGCCCGGGGGTGACCTTTGAACTGGAGTTGCCGCTGGTGGAAGGGATCGAAGATCTCCAGATCGAGACCCGCGTGAAGGGGCTGGACGCGGCCTGGCACCCCCTGGAAGGCGGTACCCTGCGCCTGCCCGGACTGCGGCCGGGTTCCTATGTCCTCCAGGCCCATGCGCTGCGCCAGGACGGTGTCCAGGGCCCGACCCTCTCCTTCCCGTTCCGCATCCTGCCACCCTGGTACTTCCGGCCCGCGGCCCTGGCCGCGGGGCTGCTCCTCGCCCTCGGCGCCGGCCTGTTCATCCTCCGCTGGCGCACCTGGACCCTCCGGCGCGAGCAGGCGCGCCTCGAAGGGCTGGTCGCCCAGCGCACGCAGGATCTGACCCATTCCAACGAGGCCCTTCTCAAGGCCCTGGGCGAGGTCCGCACCCTGAAGGGATTGGTTCCCATCTGCTCCTACTGCAAGCGCATCCGGAGCGACGAAGGCTTCTGGCGCCAGCTTGAGCTGGTGCTGGCAGAGCACACGGAAGCCAAATTCTCCCATGGCATCTGTCCCGAATGCGCCGAGCAGGTCAAGGCCGCCTGGGATGTGGAGAAGGAGGCCTTCGATCCGATTCCAAGGCACCCCGAAGCCTGAGGAAGAATCGGCCGCGGGCTTCCACGCCGGCCTTTGTATGCTGGAACCATGATTGGACGCCTGCGCGGAGAACTCATCCAGAAGCTGCCGAACCTGGCCCTCGTGGAATGCGGCGGGGTCGGCTATGCGGCCGCCATCAGCCTCTCCACCTACGGGCTGCTCCCCGAGCCCGGCGCGCAGGTGATCCTGCACACCGAGCTGCTGGTCCGCGAGAACGAGATCGCCCTGCTGGGCTTCTCCTCGCCCTCGGAACGGGAGCTCTACCGGATGCTGGTGAAGGTGGATGGGGTGGGCCCGAAACTCGCCCTGGCCGCGCTGGGCGCCCTGCCTCTGGAGGATCTGGTCCAGGCGATCCGCAGCCGGGATGTGAAGGCCCTGACCCGGGTCCCCGGCGTGGGCAAGAAGACCGCCGAGAAACTCTGCTTCGAGCTCTCGGAAAAGATGGGGGGGAGCTCCGGCCTGGCTGGGCTGGGCGGCCCCGGCGCGCCGGGGGATCCCTGGGAGTCCGACCTGCGTTCCGCCCTCACGAATCTGGGCTTCAGGGAAGAGGCTGTCCTGCCGGTCATGGCCGGCCTCCGCGCCGAGAAGCCTCCCCTGGCGGAGGCCATCCGCCAGGCTTTGAAGGCCCTGCAGCGGTGACCGGGCGGATCCTCTCCACCTCTGCCCTCGTGGGCCCTGCCCTGGGCACCCTGGGCGCGCGCTTCCCGGAGCTGCGCCTCGCGCCATTCCGTTCCCCCGCCTGGACGGCGGCGCTCCCGGAGGCGGAAGCCCTGGTGGTGCTGCTGTCTGAACCGCTCACGGAAGCCGATCTGGCCGCCGCGCCGCGTCTGAGGGCCATCGGCACCTATTCCGTGGGCGTGAACCACCTGCCGCTGGAGGCCTGCGCGGCGCGGGGCATCACCGTGGTGAGCACCCCGGGGGTACTGACGGAGGCCACCGCCGACCTCGCCCTGGCCCTGCTCATGGCCGTCACCCGGCGGGTTGCCGAAGGCGAAGCCCTCGTCCGCTCCGGAGCCTGGACCGGCTGGGCGCCCGAGCAGCTCCTCGGCATCGGACTCGCCGGCAAGACCTGCGGCATCCTCGGCAGCGGTCCCATCGGCCGGGCCTTCGCCCGGCGCGTGTGGGCCCTGGGCATGCACCCGGTGTTCTGGGACCGGGAGGGCGCCGGTGGCCAGGTGGACATCGGCCCCGTCCACGCCCCCCGCCTCCCGCTGGCCGCTCTGTTGCCAGCCAGTGCGGTGCTTTCCCTTCACTGCCCCCTCACCACCCACACCCGCGGCCTCCTGGACCGCCGGGCCCTGGAGCAGCTGCCTCCGGGCGCGGTGCTGATCAACACCGCCAGGGGCGGCATTCTGGATGAAGGGGCGGCCATGGATCTGCTGGATGCAGGCCGGCTTGGCGGCGCGGGACTGGATGTGTACGCGGGCGAACCGGACCTGGATTCCCGCTGGCTCCGCACCCCCCGGACGGTGCTCCTGCCCCACCTCGGCTCCGCCACGGTGGAGGCGCGGGAGGCCATGGCTCGGCTGCTCTGTGATGGCCTCGCGGCGGCGCTGAACACACCCCGGTGCTAAGCTGGAGCCCCATTGCGAGGACGACCATGGCACGCCCCTGGCTCAAGCTGCTGGATCCCGGGCTGGCCGCCCTCCGAGACGTTTCTGCCGCCTCCTTTGATGGGCGCCTGGGCCTCGCCCGGGCCTTGAACGGCCGCGCCCGGCATGAGGAGGCCCGGGCCATCCTGGAGACCCTGCTGGCTGAGGACCGTGCCCACCCCGAAGCCTGGTTCGAACGCCTGCTCTGCCACGGGGAGCACACGCCGGAAGAGGAAGGCCTGGACCTCCTGGGGCAGCTGGAATCCCTCCGGGACGAGCACCCCGAGGATGCCGCGCATCTGAGAAACCTGGGCTACCTGCGCCTGCTCCTGCTGGATCCCGATGGCGCCGAACTCGCCCTGCAGCAGTCCGTCCACCTTCGCGGGCAGGATCCCAAGACCCTCGAACTGATGGGCCTGCTCCATCTCCACCGGGACCAGGCCGCCGAGGCCAAGGTCTGGCTTCTGAAAGCCCTGAGCCTGCAGCCGAAGGATCCCCGCACCCTCCGCCTTCTGGCCATCGCCCTCGACCAGCTCGGGGATGGGCATGGCGCCGAGACCCAGCTCGTGGCCGCCCTCCAGGCCGACGGAAGCTACTACTGGGGCTGGCATGCCCTGGGCGAGCTGCTGCTCAAGCGAGGCGAACTGGAGGAAGGCCTGCGTTGCATCCACCGGGCCCGCAGCCTCCACGCCGGCGACCCGGCCAGCTACTTCATCCTGGCGGAACTCTTCAGCGAGCAGGGCCACCTGGAATTGGCCCAGGGCCAGCTCTATTCCCTGATGGCCCTGGCACCCGAAGCTCCGGTCCTGGCCGAGGCCCAGGCGCTGCTCGGCGAGCTCCGCCGTGACATGGGCGACCGGGAAGGCGCCGTGTCCTATTTCAGCCTCGCCACCGAGACGGACCCGGAAGCCGCCAATCCCTGGGCCGCGCTCGGCGACATGGCCCGGGAAGAGGACCGCTGGGAGGACGCCCTCCGCTGCTACCGCGAAGCCCTGATGCGGGAGCCCGGGGCCCCCGACCTGGAAGTCCAGCTGGGCTATGCCCTGCTGGAGACCCGGCAGATCACGGGGGCGGAACAGGCCTTCCTGCGCGCCCTGGAACTGGATCCGGGGGAGTACAGCGCCTACCTGGGCCTCTCCGAAGTGTACCGTTTCACCAATCGCCGGGAGGACCAGATGGGCATGGTCCAGCAGGCCATGGCTCTGGCGCCCGAGGATGCC
>JAKAMQ010000010.1 GCA_021812805.1 Acidobacteriota bacterium | reverse complement strand
GGATACGAACGGATCTCGCCCGAGCACCGGCAAACGGATGGTCGTGATGATTCTCGGGGTCCTCGCCCTGGCCCTGCTCATCGCCGCGATCTGGATCAGCGCCATCCTCTCGCGGATCCATGGCGCACCCAAAGGCGAGCCACCCCAGACCGTCACGACCGCGGTTGCGGCGTATGGCGCCTGGCAACCCGCCCTCAGCGCCGTGGGTACCCTCCGTGCGGTGAAAGGCGCGGACCTGGCCTTCGAGGTGCCTGGCGTGGTGACCCGGATCGGCGCGCATCCCGGCCGGGACGTGAAGCAGGGGCAGCTCCTCATCCAGCTCAATGATTCCGTCGAGACCGCCCAGCTCAAGCAGCTCCAGGCGGCCCTTTCGCTCGCCCGGGTCAACCTCGCGCGCGCCCGGGGACAGCTCGCCATCCACGCCATCAGCCAGGGCGACTTCGATGCCGCCCAGGCGGACTTCAGGGTCAAGGAGGCCTCCGTGCAGCAGGCGGCGGCCATCCTCGCGAAGAAGCGCCTCCGCGCGCCTTTCGGAGGCAGGATCGGCATTCTCACCACCAGCCCGGGCGCCTACCTCAACTCAGGCATCTCGGCCGTCACCCTCCAGCAGCTGGATCCCATCTACGTGGACTTCTACCTGCCCCAGCGGGATGTGGCCTCTCTGAAACCGGGGCAGAAGGTGGAGCTGTCCTTCGATGCATTCCCGGGGCAGAGCTTCAAAGGCGCGGTGACCACCATTAACCCCAAGGTGGAGGCTGCGACCCGCAACATCCAGGTGGAAGCCACGCTCCGCAATCCCAAGCACCAGCTCCTGCCCGGCATGTTCGCCACGGTGAGCATGGAGGTCGGCGGCAAGGTGGAGTACCTCACCCTGCCGCAGACGGCCATCACCTACAACCCCTACGGCGCCACCGTCTTCGTGGCGAAGAAGGGGGAGGTCGTGGGGCCGGACGGCCGGAAGAAGGAGGGTCTCCTGGCCGAGCAGATCTTCGTCACCACGGGCCCCACCCGCGGCGACCAGGTGGCCATCCTCAAGGGACTGGATCCGGGCAGCGTGGTCATCACGAGCGGCGGCCTGAAATTGAAGAACGGAACGCCCCTGATCGTGAACAACAGCCTGACACCGAGCAACGATCCGAACCCTGCGCCGCAGGAACAGTGAGGCGGCGCTGATGAATTTCACCGACATCTTCATCCGGAAGCCGGTCCTGGCGATGGTGATCAGCATGCTGATCGTCGTGCTGGGGCTTCGGTCCGTCTTCAATCTCCCGGTCAGCCAGTACCCCAAGACCGAAAGCTCCGTCGTCACCATCAGCACTGCGTACTATGGCGCCGATGCCAAGACTGTGGCGGGCTTCATCACGCAGCCCCTTGAGCAGTCCATCGCCCAGGCCCAGGGCATTGACTACATGTCCTCCAGCAGCGTGAACAGCCTGTCCACCATCACCTGCACCCTCCGCTTGAACTACAGCTCCAACAAGGCCCTCACCGAGATCACCACCCAGGTGAACGCGGTGAAGAACCAGCTTCCGCCCCAGGCCCAGGTCCCCGTCATCACGGTCCAGACCGGCGACACCACGGACGCGATGTACATGGGCTTCTTCAGCAAGGTGCTCCCGACCAATGACATCACGGACTACCTGTCGCGCGTGGTGAAGCCGAAGCTGGATTCCATCGAGGGCGTCCAGACCGCCGAGATCCTGGGCGCCCGCAACTTCGCGCTCCGGGCATGGCTGGATCCCAAGCGCATGGCCGCCCAGGGCGTCACAGCGGCCGATGTGTACGCCGCCATGGCCGCCAACAACTACCTGTCGGCGGTGGGAACCACCAAGGGCCAGATGGTGAGCGTGGACCTCACCGCCGATACGGATCTCCACTCCGTGGACGAGTTCAAGCAGCTCGTCATCCGCCAGGACAAGGGTGCGGTGGTCCGCCTGCAGGATGTCGCGCAGGTGGTGCTCGGCTCAGACAACTACAACTTCAACGTGGCCTTCGACGGCCAGCAGTCGGTGTTCATCGGCATCAAGGTGGCTCCCCAGGCCAATATCCTGGATGTGGCCAAACGCGTCAGGGCGGCCTTCCCGGCGATCCAGCAGCAGCTGCCGGCCGGCGTGACCGGCAAGGTGGTCTATGACGCCACCCATTTCATCAACACCTCCATCTACGAAGTGATCAAGACCCTCATCGAGGCGCTCCTGATCGTGACGCTCGTGATCTACCTCTTCCTGGGCACCTTCCGGGCCGTAGCCGTGCCCGTGATCGCCATGCCGCTGTCCCTGATCGGCACCTTCTTCGTGATGCTGACCCTGGGCTATTCCATCAACCTGCTCACCCTCCTGGCGCTGGTGCTGGCCATCGGCCTGGTGGTGGACGACGCCATCATCGTGGTGGAGAACGCCGACCGCCACATGAAGGAGGGCAAGAAGCCCCTGGAAGCCGCCCTCCTGGCGGCCCGCGAGCTGGGCGGGCCCATCCTGGCCATGACTGTGGTGCTGGTGGCCGTCTACGTGCCCATCGGCTTCCAGGGCGGCCTGACGGGGAGCCTCTTCACCGAGTTCGCCTTCACCCTGGCAGGCTCCGTGGCTGTTTCGGGCGTGGTGGCCCTCACGCTCTCGCCGATGATGTGCTCCCGCTTCTTCCGCCCCGAGCAGGATACCGGGCGCTTCGTGAAGTTCATTGATGGCCAGTTCGAACGGCTCCATGACCGCTACCACCGCATTCTGAAGAGCCTCCTCGCCACCTGGCCCGTGCTGGTGGTCATGGGTCTGCTCCTGCTTCTGCTCATGGTCCCGCTCTTCAAGTTCGCCAAGTCGGAGCTGGCCCCCCAGGAGGACCAGGGCATCGTCCTCTACAACATCCAGGGGCCGCCCAACGCTACACCCCAGCAGATGCTGACCTACGCCCGCCAGGCCCACCAGATCGCCAAGTCCACACCCGAATACCAGCAGATGTTCCAGATGACCGGCGTGCCGACCCCCAACCAGGGCATCGGCGGCATGCTGCTCAAGCCCTGGGACGAGCGGACGCGGAGCGCGGACCAAATCCAGCAGGAGTTCCAGAAGAAGCTTTCGGCCATCGCCGGGGCCCGGGCGGTGGTCTTCCAGAAGCCGCCGCTTCCTGGCAGCCAGGGATTGCCGCTCCAGTTCGTCATCAAGACCACCCAGCCCTTCCAGAACCTCTACGAGGTGTCCCAGGCCGTCCTCGACAAGGCCCGGAAGAGCGGGATGTTCTTCTTCGTGGATTCCGATCTGAAGGTGGACAAGCCCGAATACACCGTGAAGGTGGATCGCGACATGACCGCCCAGCTGGGACTCACCCAGCAGGATGTGGGCGCCTCCCTCAGCGCGGCCCTGGGCGGCGGGTACGTGAACTACTTCTCCATCGGCGGCCGTTCCTACCGCGTAATCCCCCAGGTGCTCCAGAAGGACCGGCTGAACCCCGACCAGGTTCTGGACTACTACATCCGGACGCCCTCGGGCGCCGTGGTGCCCGCCTCCACCG
The DNA here is from genome assembly GCA_021812805.1 of Acidobacteriota bacterium. GTDB lineage: Bacteria > Acidobacteriota > Holophagae > Holophagales > Holophagaceae > Geothrix. The sequence continues at coordinate 30,970 of JAKAMQ010000010.1, read as the reverse complement.
TCGCCACCCTCCAGCGTTCCGTGGTGCCGGAGTCCATCGCCCACTTCCAGCAGCTGAATTCCGCCACCATCTCGGGCGTGTACAACCCCGCGAAATCCCAGGCGGAGGTATTGAAGTTCATGAACGACACCCTCCACGAGGTGGCGCCTTCCGGATACACATCCGACTACTCCGGCGTGTCGCGGCAGTACGTCCAGGAGTCCGGCGGGTTCCTGCTCACCATGTTCTTCGCCATCATCATCGTCTTCCTGGCGCTGGCCGCCCAGTTCAACAGCTTCCGCGATCCCGTGATCATCCTCATCTCGGTGCCGCTGGCCCTGTTCGGGGCCATGGTCTTCATCTCCACGCTGCCCATGCTGGGGGCCTTCTTCCCCAACCTCTCGCTCACCAAGGTCTCCCTGAACATCTACACCCAGGTGGGCCTGGTGACGCTCATAGGCCTCATCAGCAAGCACGGCATCCTCATCGTGCAGTTCGCCAACGAACTCCAGCGGTCGGGCCATCGGAAGCTGGACGCGATCCTCGAGGCCTCCTCCATCCGCCTCCGGCCCATCCTGATGACCAGCGCCGCCATGGTGCTGGGGGTGTTCCCGCTGGTCATCGCCAGCGGCGCAGGCGCGGCAGGCCGCATCAACATGGGCATCGTGATCTTCACCGGCCTTTCCATCGGCACCCTCTTCACCCTCTTCGTGGTGCCAGCCTTCTACATGCTGCTCGGCTCAGACCACCACGCCGAGCAGGCCCACGCGGTGGAATCCGCCGAGTAGCCCCGAGCTTCCCGAGGTGGCCCGCGACGCCCCGATCAGGGCGCCGCGGGTCCCCTTCAGGTCGCCGAGGTCAACCGCTCGCGCTGGACACGGAGGATGCGGTCCCGGATTTCGGCTGCATCCTCTCGGTATGCCTGCGGCATACGCGAGACCGCCCGCGTCAGGTCGCCGAGGTCAACCGCTCGCGCTGGACACGAAGGATACGGTCCCGGATTTCGGCTGCATCCTCAAACTTCATCTGGGAGGCCAGATCCTTCATGCGCTTCTCAAGCTTGGCCACCTCGCGCGCGAAGGCCTTGTCCTCCAGGTAGAGGAGCGGTTCCTCGGCCACGGTCTCGACCTTGGGGACGTTGATGAACTCCCGGGCCAGGGCCTCGCCCATGACATCGTCCAGATTCCGCTTGACGGTCTCGGGCGTGATGCCGTGCTCGGCGTTGTGGACCAGCTGCTTCTGGCGCCGACGCTCGGTCTCGCCGATGGCCTGGGTCATGGATCCGGTCATCACGTCTGCGTAGAGGATGGCCTTCCCGTTCACGTGGCGCGCCGCCCGCCCGATGGTCTGGATGAGGCTGCGGGTGTTGCGGAGGAAACCCTCCTTGTCCGCGTCCAGGATGGCCACGAGGCTCACCTCCGGAAGGTCCAGACCCTCCCGCAGGAGGTTGATGCCGATGAGGACGTCGAAGACGCCCCGGCGAAGGTTCTTCAGCAGTTCCACCCGCTCCAGGGTGTCAATCTCGCTGTGCAGGTACTCGGCCTTGACCCCCAGTTCCTGGTAGTAGGCCGTCAGCTGCTCCGCCAGCTTCTTGGTGAGCACCGTCACCAGCACCCGCTCATCCCGGGCCACGGTCTTGCGAATCTCCTCCAGCAGGTCATCCACCTGGGTGCCGACGGGACGCACCTCCACCAGAGGGTCCACCAGCCCAGTGGGACGCACCACCTGCTCCACCACCACGCCGCCGCTCTGGCGCAGTTCATAGTCGCCGGGCGTGGCGCTCACGAAGACCACCTGGTTCACCCGCTTCTCGAACTCCTCGAACTGGAGCGGCCGGTTATCCAGCGCGGAGGGCAGCCGGAAGCCGAAATCCACCAGGGTGGTCTTGCGGGAGCGGTCGCCGTTGTACATGCCGTGCAGCTGCCCCGTGGCCACATGGCTCTCATCCATGAAAACGATGAAGTCCTCTGGGAAGTAGTCCAGCAGGGTGTGGGGCGGCTCGCCCGGCTTCCGTCCGTCCAGGAAGCGGCTGTAGTTCTCGATGCCGCTGCAGTAGCCCATCTCCTTCATCATCTCCACGTCGTAGATGATCCGCTGGTGGAGCCGCTGCAGCTCCACGATCCTCCCCTGGGCCCGGAAGGCCTCCTCGCGGGCCTCCAGCTCGTCCTTGATGTCGCGGATGGCGGCCTTCAGCTTGTCCTCGGGCGTCACGTAGTGGGTCTTGGGCCAGATGGTGAGTTCGTCCAGCTTCTCGATCACCACGCCCCGCAGGGGGTCTATCTTCGACAGGCGCTCCACCTCGTCGCCCCACAGCTCGATGCGGTAGGCCACGTCCTCGTAGGCCGGATACACCTCCACCACATCGCCCCGCACGCGGAAGACACCTGGCTCGAAGCTGAGGTGGTTCCGCTGGTACTGGATGGCCACCAGGTCGCGGAGGAGCATGGCGCGGTCAATGATCTGGCCTGGTTTCAGCGTCACCGACAGGTTCAAGTACGAGCTGGGATCGCCCAGGCCGTAGATGCAGCTCACCGAGGCCACCACGATGGTGTCGCGGCGCTCGAGCAGGCAGCGCGTGGCGCTGAGGCGGAGCTTCTCCAGCTCCTCGTTGATCTTGGCGTCCTTCTCGATGAACAGATCCCGCTCGGGCACGTAGGCCTCGGGCTGGTAGTAGTCGTAGTAGCTGACGAAGTACTCAACCGCATTCTCGGGGAAGAACTGCTTGAACTCGCTGAAGAGCTGGGCGGCCAGCGTCTTGTTGGGCGCAAAGATGAGCGCCGGCCTTCCCACCCGGGCAATGGTCGAGGCCATGGTGTAGGTCTTCCCCGAGCCTGTCACCCCCAGCAGCGTCTGGAAACGATCCCCTCGCCCGAGCCCTTCCACCAGCTGGGCGATGGCTGCTGGCTGGTCGCCAGCAGGTTCGTACGGGGCGTGCAGTCTGAAGGGGATCGCGCGCGGCATGGTTCCAGCAAACCACCCGCCGGGGGGATGTCAATGCACGCCACCATCCAGCCAAGGCGGGCGCGGTCCCGCAGGGCCCCAGGAAAGGTTGACAACCTGTCAACACCAGAACGGCCAAATGGCTGTGGAAGGCATCCCTGGAGTGCTTCTCATCACGACTTTGCGTGCTCTCTCGCAGCTCCAGGCCCTTCCCCGCTAGAGTTCTGGACGTCCGGTATAGGATGTTCGACGCAGGCCGGGGAAGCCCAAGGACAGGCCCACGGCGCCCTTTCGGGGAACTGCTTCCACGACGGGGTTCTTCGAGTGCCCCACCACCCTTCCTTCCAGGAGGAACCATGAGCCAGTACGTCAACGAGGTCCTTGAGAGCCTGAAGAAGAAGGCGCCTTGGGAAACCCTCTTCATCCAGGCCGCCACCGAGATTCTGCACTCCCTGGCTCCGGTCCTCGAGAAGGAGCCGAAGTACAAGAAGCACGCGATCCTCGAGCGCATCGTCGAGCCCGAGCGCGCCATTTCGTTCCGTGTGCCCTGGGTGGACGACAAGGGCCAGATCCGCATCCACAACGGCTGGCGCGTGCAGTTCAGCAGCGCCATCGGGCCCTACAAGGGCGGCATCCGCTTCCACCCCAATGTCTCCCTCGACACCCTGAAGTTCCTGGGCTTCGAACAGATCTTCAAGAACAGCCTGACCGGCCTGCCCATGGGCGGCGGCAAGGGCGGCTCCAACTTCGATCCCAACGGCAAGTCCGATGCCGAGGTGATGCGCTTCTGCCAGTCCTTCATGATGGAACTCTTCCGCCACATCGGCCCGGATACGGATGTGCCCGCCGGTGATATCGGCGTGGGCGGCCGCGAAGTGGGCTACATGTTCGGGATGTACAAGAAGCTCGCCAACGAGTTCACGGGCGTGCTGACCGGCAAGGGCCAGTACTGGGGCGGCAGCCTCGTGCGCCCCGAAGCCACCGGCTACGGCGTGGTCTACTTCGCCGAAGAGGCCCTGAAGACCAAGGGCGAGACGATGCAGGGCAAGAAGGTGGCCGTGTCCGGCTTCGGCAACGTGGCCTGGGGCGCCGTCACCAAGGCCACCCAGCTCGGTGCCAAGGTCGTCACCATTTCCGGGCCCGACGGCTACATCTACGACGCCGATGGCATCAGCGGCGAGAAGATCGCCTACATGGAAGAGATGCTGCGCATTGACCGCATGTCGGTGGCGCCCTTCGCCCAGAAGTTCAAGACGGCCCAGTTCCACGCGGGCAAGCGCCCGTGGGAGCAGAAGGTGGACGTGGCCCTGCCCTGCGCCATCCAGAACGAGCTGAGCCTCGACGAAGCCAAGACCCTGATGGCCAATGGCTGCCTGGCGGTGGTCGAGGGCGCCAACATGCCCAGCACCCTGGAAGCGGTGGAGTTCTTCCAGGCCAACACCGGGAAGATCCTCTTCTCCCCCGGCAAGGCCTCCAACGCCGGCGGCGTGGCCACCTCCGGCCTGGAGATGAGCCAGAACTCCATGCGCCTGGGCTGGACCGCCGAGGAAGTGGATGCCCGCCTGCACCAGATCATGGTCAACATCCACAAGTCCTGCGTGGACGCCGCGGCCCGCTTCGGCACCCCTGGCAACTACGTGAACGGCGCCAACATCGCCGGCTTCCTCAAGGTGGCGGATTCGATGATTGACCAGGGCCTCGTCTAGAACCCCTGCACCGCACTCGACCGAACAGGGGCCCGCAAGGGCCCCTGTTCTTTTGGTTAGACTGCTGGAGGGGCGGGCCAGCATGGTGCAGCAGGAGTTCAACCGGATCTTCGGGAAGTACAAATCGGACAAGGAGATCTTCCACGATCTCATGCCCCTGCGCACCCGCGAGATCCTGCTGGTGGCCCCGGCCTTCGATGCCTTCACGCTGGAACAGGATGGCCTCCTGACGGAGATCCTGTTCGAGGGCTACTACCAGCTCAACATGAGCAATCCGCCACGGGTGGTGAATGTCTCCACGGCGGAGGAGGCGCTGCTCAAGCTCGCCACCCGCCACTTCGACATGATCATCGTCATGAGCCGCCTGGGCCAGGTGGGGCATACCGAACTGTCGCAGGCCCTGCGCAAGGCGAACGGCCGCATCCCCATCTACCTGCTGCTCAACGACAACATGGAAGTCGGCATCATGGACCGCCGCCGCCAGGAGCTGCTGCGGCACTACGACCAGATCTTCGTCTGGAACGGCAATCCGGAAGTCTTCATGGCCATGGTCAAGTTCATGGAGGACCGGGCCAACGTGGAGAACGACACGCAGGTCGGCCTGACCCGGGTGATCCTCCTCGTGGAGGACAGCATCCGCTACTACTCGCGGTACCTGCCGATCCTCTACAGCGAGATCCTCAAGCAGACCACACGCATGGCCCAGGACCGGAACCTGGACGGCATGGCCCGGATTCTCGCGATGCGCGCCCGGCCGAAGGTCATCCTGGCCACTTCCTACGAGGAGGCCCTGGCGCTCTCCGAGCGGTTCCAGGACTATCTGCTCTGCCTCATCTCCGACCGGAAGTTCCCCAAGGATGGCGCCCTGGACCGCGAGGCCGGCATCAAGCTCATCCGGGCCGTCAAGGACCGGAATCCCCACCTGCCGACCCTGCTCCAGTCCTCGGACCCCGACAAGGAGGCCTGGGCGGCCGCCCTCCAGAGCTGCTTCCTGAACAAGAATTCCGCCACGCTGGGCACCGAACTCTCGCGCTTCTTCCACGACTACCTGGGCTTCGGCGACTTCATCTTCCGCAACGAGGCCGGCCAGGAGATCGCCCGGGCCAAGGACATGGAGGATCTCCAGGAGAAGCTGCGCAGCGTGCCGGTGGCATCCCTGGTCTACCACGCGTCCCGCAACCACTTCTCCACGTGGATCATGGCGCGGGGCGAAGTCCAGGTGGCCAAGGTGCTCGCCACCTTCCGCATCGAGGACTACCGCGATCCCGAGGAGATGAGGGGCTTCCTGATCAGCGTCGGGGATTACGTCCAGCGCATGAAGTCGCGGGGGAAGGTGGTCCCCTTGACCGGCACCACGCCGAGGGAGGAAGCCAACATCCTCCGGCTGGCCCCGGGCTCCATGGGCGGCAAGGGCCGCGGGGTGGCCTTCACCCACGCGCTGCTTTCCAGGCTCGACATGGAAGCCCTCATCCCGGAAGCGAACATCCGCATCCCCCGCAGCGCCATCGTGGGAACCGAGGAATTCATCCGCTTCATCGAGCGGCACGACCTGCGCCAGGCCCTCCAGGAGGAGGACGACGAAGTCGTGAAGCGGCGTTTCCTCCTCGGCGCCCTCTCTCCCGAACTGATGGAGAAGCTGCGCCTGTTCCTCTCGAAGCACGCGAAGATGCCGCTGGCCGTGCGCTCTTCAGGCCTGCTGGAGGACAGCCTTTCCCATCCCTTCGCCGGCCTCTACAACACCTTCTTCCTGCCCAACAACCACCCCGACCTGGAAGTCCGCGTGGCCCAGATCGCCGAAGCCATCCGCCTGGTCTATGCCTCCGTGTATTCCAAGGCCGCCCGCTCCTACTTCGAAGCCATTGACTACAAGATCGAAGAGGAACAGATGGCCATCCTCATCCAGGAGGTGGCGGGCTGCCGCTTCGGCGATCGCTTCTATCCCCATTTCTCCGGCGTGGCGCAATCCTTCAACTACTATCCCGTGGCCTACACCCAGCCGGAGGATGGCATCGCCAACCTGGCCGTGGGCCTCGGGAAGTACGTGGTGGATGGCGGGAAGACCTATCGCTTCGCGCCGCCCTATCCGGCCATGGACATGCTTTCGCCGCGGGAGCAGCTGCGGACCACCCAGAAGGAGTTCTACGCCCTCGACATGAGCCGAACCTCGGTGGACCTCTACCGCGGGGAGGATGCCACCCTGCTCACCCTCGGCATCCAGGAGGCCGAAGCAGACGGGGCCCTGCACCATTGCGCCTCCGCCTGGGACGCCAACGATGACCGGATCCAGGATGGCCTGGACCACCCCGGCCCCCGCATCGTGAACTTCCGGAACATCCTGAAGTACGACTCGTTTCCCCTGGCCCAGATCCTCCAGCACGCCCTGGAACTCATCCGCGAGGCAATGGAAACCCCCGTCGAGATCGAGTTCGCCGTGAACCTCGAGCCCGATCCGGAGAATGGGAAGCCGACGTTCCATCTGCTCCAGATCAAGCACCAGCTCATGGAGAACGGGGACGTGACCCTATCCCCGGCAGACCTCGATCCGGCCTCCGTGTTCCTCTTCTCCGAGAAGTGCGTGGGCAACGGCGTGGTCGAGGGACTGCGGGACATCGTCTGGATTGACCCGGAAGGGTTCGACAAGTTCGACACCCCTGCCCTGGCGCGAATCCTGGAAAAGCTGAACGACACCTTCAGGGGCGAGGGCCGGCGCTATGTGCTGATCGGTCCCGGCCGCTGGGGGAGCACCGACCAGCACCTGGGCATCCCCGTGGCCTGGGCGATGATCTCCTGCGCCCAGGTGATCGTGGAGTACGCCATGGAGCACTTCCAGGCCGATGCCTCGCTGGGTTCCCACTTCTTCCACAACGTGACATCCCTGAACATCGGCTACTTCACGATTCCCTACCCCCGGAAATCGAGCATCCTGGACTGGGACTGGCTCCGCCAGCAGCCCATCGTCTCCCGGGCCGGGTGCGTGGTCCACAGCCGCGTGGAGGCGCCCCTCCACATCGTCATGGATGGGCGGCACACCTCGGCCGCCATCTTCACCCAGGCCCCGGCAGCGGAGAGCCCGGAGCCCGAATTCCCGGAGCCCGGGCTCGCGCCGGAATGATCAGACGCGGCGAAGCAGCAGGCAGGCGTTGGTGCCGCCGAAGCCGAAGCCATTGTTCATGGCGTACTCAGCCTCGAAGGCCCCCGCGGCGTTCGGGGTGACATCCAGGTCGCATTCGGCATCCTGGTGGTCCACATTGATCGTGGGGGGAATCTTCCCGGTCTTCACCGCCAGCGCGGTGACGATGGTTTCCAGCCCGCCCGCCGCGCCCAGCAGATGGCCGTGCATGGACTTGGTGCTGCTGACCTTCAGCCGCTTGGCGTGATCCCCGAAGACCCGGTGGATCGCCATGCACTCCAGGCGGTCGCCCACGGGCGTACTGGTTCCATGCATGTTGATGTAGCCCACCTGCTCAGGCGCGATGCCGGCATCCTTCATGGCCGCCCGCATGACGCGCTGGCCGCCCTCGCCCTCAGGGGCGGGCGCGGTGATGTGGTTCGCGTCGCCGCTCATGCCGTAGCCGGCCACTTCGGCGTAGATCTTGGCGCCCCGCGCCTTCGCGAGTTCGTACTCCTCGAGGATGACGATGCCGGATCCCTCGCCCATGACGAAGCCGTCGCGGTCCACATCGAAGGGACGCGACGCGCGCTGGGGCTCGTCGTTCCGGGTGCTCAGGGCGCGCATGGACGAGAAGCCACCCACGCCCAGCTGGTTGATGACGGAATCGCTGCCGCCCGCCATCATCCGGTCGGCGTACCCGAAGGCGATGAGGCGCGCGGCATCGCCGATGGCATGGGCCCCCGTGGCGCAGGCAGTCGCCACGGCGCTGTTGGGCCCCTGGAGGCCGTATTTGATGCTGGCCTGGCCGCTGGCCATGTTCACGATGAGGCTGGGGATGAAGAAGGGGCTGGTGCGCCGGGGGCCGCGGTAGCCGTTGGCCTCTTCCCAGATGGTGCTGAGGCCGCCGATGCCGCTGCCGATGTAGACGCCGAACACCTCACGCTCCGCCTTGCTGAGCGTGGCCTGGTCGAAGCCCGCATCCATCCACGCCTCCTGGGCCGCGCCCAGGGCGTAGTGGATGAAGATATCCATCTTCTTCTGCTCTTTCTTGTCAATGCACCCATCTGGGTTGAAGCCCTTGACCTGCCCAGCGATCTTGCAGGCGAACTCGGAGGTGTCGAACCGGTCAATGAGCCCGATGCCACTTCGGCCCGCCAGCAGGCTGTCCCAGGTTTCCGCGACTCCGAGACCGCAGGGGTTGACCGTGCCCATGCCCGTGATGACCACGCGGCGGCGATGGATGGGAGTGCTCATGCTTCACCTCTCGAACGGACTGCGGGTTCCTGGAGTCTAATCGCCTGCGGGGTCCGGTTGAAAAACGAACGTGCCGCAGGCCAGGGGGCGCTGCGGCACGGAATGCGGGCGTGGGATCAGGCCTTGGCGTGCTTCTCGATGTAGGCAACCGCATCGCCCACGGTGCGGATCTTCTCCTGCTCGCTCTCGGGGATCTCGAGGCTGAAGGCCTCCTCGATGGCCATGATGATCTCAACGGTGTCGAGGCTGTCGGCGCCGAGGTCATCCACGAAATGGCTGGCTTCGGTGATCGAATCCTCGGGCTTGGCCAGCTGCTCGGCAATGATTGCAATGACCTTCTTACGTACATCAGCCATCGTGGGCTCCTCCAGACGAACCCGAAAACCCTAACACAACCCCCTCCGAAAGCAAAACCCCGAGTCAACCATCCGTTGCGTCTCCCCCGCCGGTATGCGGGAATGGCACATGCCCCGCCGCAAGCAGACCGAAGAACCTGAGCATGGATGGCCCCTGGGCTGGGCCGCCAGTCTGCGGAAATTCCGGACGTTCCTGGCAGTGGAGCGGGGGCTCTCACCCCACACCACAGAGGGCTACCTGTCCGATCTTGCCCATCTGGCAGCCTGGGGCAGCACCGAGCATCTGGCTCCCGGCGAACTGACGCGCGACCACCTCTCGCGGTTCCTGGTCGCCCAGCAGGCCCTGGGGAAGGCGCCGCGGAGCCTGGCACGGATGAGTTCCAGCGTGCGGTCGTTCCTGACCTTCCTGCGCATGGAGGGCGGCCACGGCGCGGGCCCCGAAGCCGTGGTGAAGGCTCCCCGTCCGCCGCGGATGCTCCCGCGGACCCTGAGCGAACCCCAAGTGGAGGCCCTCCTGGGAGCGCCAGACACGAACACCCCCCTCGGCATCCGCGACCGGGCCTGGCTGGAGCTGCTCTATGCCTCCGGCCTTCGCGTCTCGGAACTGGCGGGACTTCCGGCGCTTGGCGTCTTCCTGGACGAGGGATTCCTGAAGGTCATGGGCAAGGGCCGCAAGGAGCGCCTGATCCCCTTCGGCGCCAGCGCCGAACACTGGATCCGCGCGTGGCTGGCCGTGCGATCTGGGTTCAAGCCGAAGGGGGGCGAACTGTTCGTGGGGCAGCGCGGCGAACCCCTCAGCCGGCAGCATCTCTGGCGGCTCCTCAAAGGCTATGCGCGGAAGGCAGACCTGCGGCCCAGCATGGTGAGCCCGCACGTCCTCAGGCATGCCTTCGCCACCCATCTGCTGGACCACGGAGCCGATCTGCGGGCCGTCCAGGCCATGCTGGGCCATGCGGACATCAGCACCACGCAGATCTACACCCATGTCCACCAGGCCCGCCTGCGCGCCCTCTACGACCGAATGCACCCGCGCGGCGGCGGAATATGAACGAGGGGGGACCGCCTGCTCGCCTGCGGTTCGCGATGTCCCCTCTCTGGTGTCAGCGCTGGGCCAGCACCACGCCGGAGGCGACCAGGACGGTCCCCGCCACGAAGGGCAGCGTGATGGGCTGGGCCAGGAAGAGCCATCCGAGCAGCGCCGTCACCACTGGCTGGGCGTTGCTCGCGATGGCCACGCGGCTGGGTTCTTTCAGGGAGAGGGCGTGGAACCAGAGCAGGTAGGACGCGACGCTGGTGATGAGGCCGAGGTAGACCAGGCCGACCCAGGCCATGGGCGGGACATGGGCCAGATGCACCTGGGGAAGCCCGGCCACACCCAGGGGCGCGAAGACCGCCAGACCGAACAGGATGGACAGGGTGGTGGCGGACTGGGCGCCATGCCTCAACACCAGGGGACGGCTGGCCACGGTGTAACCGGCCCAGGCGATCACAGCCACGAGGATCATCAGATCGCCAAGGATCCAGCGGGGCGGCAGGCTGGCGCGGCCTTGCCTTCCTGCCAGCAGCGCCACCACCCCCGCGAAGGCGAGGACAAGGCCCAGCAGCTTCTGGGCATTCGGGCGCTCCTGCCCGCGGACCCAGGCCATCAGGAGCACGAACGTGGGCGTCAGGGCGTACAGGAGCGCGGCATGAGACGGCAGCGTGAAGGCCAGTCCGCCGAGGAATGCGATCTGGTTGAGGGCCACGCCGAGAAAGCCCAGCCCCAGGTAGGCGCGCCATTCTGCCCGGGCCAGAGGCCAGAGGACCAGACCCCGCAGCCGGGCCAGGAAGAGGAATCCAGCACCCGCGATGAGGAATCGGAAGAGGCCCAGAACCAAGGTGGGGAAGGCATCCGCAGCGATCTTGCCCACCAGGTAGGTGCCGGCGGAAAGGCAGGTGTGGAGGGTCATGACGACGGCGAAGCGGAGGTTGGATCGAGCCATCCCTCCAGCATGGCCGCCGCCGAGACCTGGCGCCCCTCCGAAATGGGCGTGGACCGCCCAGGCAGGGATGGGCGATCATGGGCCCAGGAGCATCCATCCATGGCCGTGACAAAGACCCCCCGCAAGAAGGCTGCTGCCGCCGAGGCCCACGAAGCCCCCAAGCCTGCCAAGGCTCCGGCCAAGAAGCCGGCCGTGAAGGCCGCCCCCAAGGAAGTCCCTGCGCCCACCCTCGCGAAGAAGCCGGCCCGGAAGGCCAAAGTTCCGGCCGCCGAACCCACTCCGGTGGCCGCCGAATCCCCAGCCCCACAGGAGCCCGCTCCCAAAGTGGAACCCAAAAAGAAGGCTGCCGCCGCTGCCCCGATGCTTCCGGTCCTCGCCGAAACGGTGCTTGCCGCCATCCAGGAGGGACACGCGCTGGAATTCATCTTCGCCGATGCGGATGCGAACGCGCCCCGCACCTTCGAGCCGCGCCAACTCACCTTCGACGCCCTGAGCCAGGCCTGGTACGTCTGGGGCTGGGACCGCCGCTACAATGCGGAGCGTTTCCACCGGCTGGACCTGCTGGCGGAGATCAACCGGGTGGAAGGCGTGGGCCGCGCCGCGCAGGGCCCCTACGCCGATGGCACACCGGCCAACCAGATCGGCGGCTGGCTGGGAGGTGAGCCCATCGTCGTCAAGGCCACTCTCATGAAGCAGTGGGTGTTCGCGGTGAAGCAGGCACCACCGGCCTTCCCCAACTTCCGCCTGGAAGAGATCGGCGATGGCCAGGCGCTGGTGACCTTCTCCGCCACGGACCTGCGCGCCATCGCACGGTGGATCTTCCAGTTCGGCGATGGCATCCAGGTCTCGGAGCCCCCTCGCCTGCTGGACCGGATGCGGCAGGTGGCCGCGGTGTGGGCCGGTCGTGAGCGCACGGCCATCGCCCCGGCCCGGCCCGAACCACCCCATGCGGAACACCGCCCCGCGCCGCGTCCCGAGGCGCACCCGGAACCCCGCCGCCAGGAAGCCCGTCCTCCCCGGGAAATCCGTCCGCGCGAACCCGAAGAGGAAGCTCCCCGGACCAAGCCGGGCAAGGTCGAAGTCATCCGTTTCGACCGGCTCTGACACAGGGATGGCGTCCCGGCCAAGCAGGAACACCCCGTCTGATCACTCGGCCAGCGTCCATCCCCGCATGCCGGGCCAATAGGCAAAGGGCTGCCCGAGCGGGTTGAAGCCGACACCTTGCAGCTTCACTGTGGCGATGTAGCGGTTCAGGTTGTAGGTGAGCGGGATCACGGGACGGTCCCGCCAGATCAACCCGGCGATGCGTTGATAGATGCGCTTCCGGGCTTCGGGGTCGAGGGTATGCAGCCCCTCGTCGAAGAGGCGGTCCACCTCGGGATTCACGTAGGAACTGACATTCGCCTTGCTGAGCAGCCCCTCGCGCGTGAAGAGCGGGCTGTCGTCGTTGGGATCAAGGGTGGTGGTCCATCCGTAGGACCAGATGTCCCCTTGGTGGTTGGCCGACTTGACGCCGAGATCATCAAAGGACACGGGGCGGATCTCGATGCGGACGCCGATCGTAGCGGCGCGGGCCACCAGGAGATGGGTGACACTCCGCTTGCCCGCGTCGCTCTCTTCGTAGGCCACCAGGCTCAAGGTGCGCCCCTGGGCATCGTGCCGCAGGCCATCGGGCCCGAGGTGCCAGCCGGCTTCATCGAGCAGGGCCACCGCCCGCGAGAGCTTGGGCAAGGGCCGCGGCGTGGGATCGTAGGCCCAGCTCTCCGGCGACCAGAACGAGGTGGCCAGGCGGGTGCCGAAGAGTTCGCGCCCGCGGGACAGTTCCTCCCAGGGCACCATCTCGGCCAGGGCCTGGCGCAGGCGCACATCCCCCAGCAGGCTGAGCTTGGGGTCGCAGTTCAGGAAAAAGGCATTGAAGGCCGCCTGGGGCGCCGCATAGGCCTTGACACGCCCCTTCAGGATGGCCCCCTGCCGAACCAGGTAGTGGGTCAGCGGGCCCACCGGACAGAAATGAAGGCGTCCATCCAGCAGCGGGGGCCGCACATCCTTGATGGGATCCACATTGATCAAATCGAACCCGGGCCATTGCCCGGGGTGGACGCCTCGGTACCCGTCCCAGCGTTCGAGCCGCACTTCCTGCCGGTTGCCCTGGCCCACCACCCGGTAGGGGCCGGAGCCCACGGGGGTCAGATCGATGGGCTGGGTGGCTGGATGCGGACCCATCACATAGAACTTGCGCGGCACCGGAATGAAGTTGTAGAGATCGGACATCAGCGTGCCGCGGGGACGGGCCAGGTGGATATGCACCGTCAGCGGCCCTTCGGCCGTGAGGCTGTCCATGGTCCGGATGCCCGGCACCGTGTCGTTGATGGCCCGGACCTGGGGCAGACGCAGCATTTTCCAGGTAAACACCACATCCTCAGCCTCGATGGGGCTGCCATCCTGCCAGCGCATGCCCGGCCGCAGATGCAGGATGATGTCGCATCCTCCGTTCTGTATGTCCCACGATTGCAGCAATTCAGGTATAAAGTGCCCCTGCTCGTCAATGGTCACCAGACGGTCGAACACCAGGTCCACCATCTCGACATCGGTATCCCGCGAGAGGAGCAGCGGGTTCAGGGTGCTCCACCCGCTCAGGCCCACCCGGATGGGCGTCGCCGCCCCCAGGGCCAAGGTGGCGCTCAGCAGGAACAGCAGCAGGCGGCATCGCATCATGGCTATTCCATCGGCAGATCTGGACCGACGCTGAGTTCAGAAAGCCACGGCCCCCCGCTCCACCAGATCCACCAGGGCCTCGGACATCCGCTGGCCGGGCTTGGGGGGCCTCTCCACGATGGAGCCCACCAGCTTCTGGCCGCCCCCGGGCTGCGTGGCATAGACATAGAACGTCGGCACCCGCTCCACGTTCTGGGAGGCGCACCCCTTGGGCCAGGCGGCAGGATCCACCTTCTTGTCCCGGTAGACCCCCAGGTAATGCACCTCGATGAACGGATTGGGATGCGCCTGCAACGCGAGCAGTTCCGGCAGCTGGTGCTGGCTGTCGCTGCACCAGGAACCGAAGACGGCCACCAGGGTCAGGGGCTGTTTCACGGCCTGCCAGCGGGCGACCAGGGCTTCGGGCAGGTGGGTCTTGGCGGTGGCCTCCCGGAAGACCGCCCGGTGCGCCAGGATGGCCTCGCGTGTGGTGGGCCCGATCAGCAGCGGCTGGTGATCCAGCGCATCACAGGGCAGCGCGCCGGGCGTCGCGGCCGGAATCATCGGGGGGGGCGCAGCTGGCTGGGCATGGAGCAGCGTGGTCGTCAGGAGGAGGGCGCGTTTCATCATCGGCTCCAGGAGCCCATGCTACTCCTGAGGCAAACTTGACTCAAACGCTCAAGAATCCTAGCCTGTAGGCCAGGAGTGTCCTGTGAAGATCTCCGCCCGAGGCAGGTACAGCATGCAGGCCCTGTTCGACCTGGCCCACCACAGCCATGGCCAGCCGGTGCCTCTGCATGTCATCGCCGAGCGCCAGAAGCTCTCCCTGCCCTTCCTGGAGCAGATCTTCAACAAGCTGCGCAAGGCGGGCATCGTGGCCAGCGTTCGCGGTCCGCGCGGGGGCTACGTCCTCACGCGGCCCTGCAACCAGGTCAGCGTGGGCGAGGTGCTGCGCCTCACGGACAGCAGTTTCTACGCCGCGGCCAAGGAGGATCCCAAGGCCGCCAACCGTGTGCTGATGGCCGATGAGAAGATGAGCCGGCTGCTCTGGAACCAGCTGTCCAACCACATCTCGGCCTTCATGGAGAAGGTCACCTTCGCCGATCTCTGCACGGAAACCGCCAGCAACACCTGCCCGGATTGCACCTGCCCCGAGTATGTGAAGGACGTGGAAGGGCAGATTTCGCGGGGCGAACGCAGGCCCTGCGGCGTCCTTTGAGCCATCCCTGCGCGCTTCCCAGTCTGGCCCTGCCCCCGGCCGAGGCGGACCTCAAGACCCTGCCCCGGCTGGAACGGAAGATCGCCCGGCGTGTGGGCGAGACCAATGCCGCCTACCGGCTGATCGAGGACGGGGACCGCATCCTGGTGGCCGTGAGCGGCGGCAAGGACTCCTGGGCCCTGCTCGATGTGCTGGAGCGGCTGCGGAAGCGCGCCCCGGTCACCTTCGCGGTGGAGGCCGTGACCGTGGATCCGGGCTTCCCCCAGTTCAACCCCGACCCCATCGCCGAAACCTGCGAGCGGCTCGGCGTGCCGCATCACATCATCCCGGCCCCCATTGACACCATGGTGCGCACCAAGCCCGAGGAGCTGCCCTGCATCATCTGCTCGCGGCTCCGGCGCGGCGTGCTCTACTCCTTCGCCAAGCAGCGCGGCTTCACCAAGATCGCCCTGGGCCATCATCTGGATGACCTGCTGGAGACGCTGCTCATCAACCTCTTCTTCGAGGGCCGCCTCAGCACCATGCCCCTGCGCCTCACGAGCGACGATGGCGCCAACACCGTCATCCGCCCCCTGGGCACCTGCGAGGAGAAGGATCTCCAGCGCTACGCCTGGCTGCGCGGCTTCCCCATCGTGCCCTGCGGCTGCCCCCTCTGCGGCTGCTCCAGCCTGGAGAGCCGCCGCAAGCAGGTGAAGGAACTCATCGGCTCCATGGAACAGAGCATCCCCCGCCTGAAGGCCTCCATGCTCGGCGCCATGGGCAACGTGAAGCTGAGCCACCTGCTGGATCTGAACCTCGGTGCCCTGGGCGCCAAGGGCGTGGACGAGGCCGTGGAGCGGCTGGGCTGAGGGAATCCTCGATCCGCCCGGTGACGGTCACTGAAACCTGCCACGGGCTGGGAACACTCAGAGGGCATGCGCCCCTGGTTCGTCCTTCTTCTCGCCGCGAGTCTCGCGGGGCAGTCGCCCCGGCCCTTGCCCATCCCGATGCCCCTGGAGCAATCCCGCGCCCTCCAGGCCGCCTTCCTGCCCCTTCGGGAACAACTGAGGGAGATGCTGCCCCAGGATTCGGCTCAGCGAACCACACCCGGGGCCACGGTGGAGGTGATCGGCACCGACGAGACCGCCGCGCTGAAGCTCCTGTCCTTCCGGGTGCTGGAGCAGGTCTGGCGCGAGTTCCACCCCATGGACACGCAGGGCCAACGCGAGTTGTACGCCTTCATGCACCAGGATCCCAGCCATCCCGCCTCGGTGCTCCCCATCCCTCTATTGGCCGGCGCTCCCGTCGCCTCTCCCGGCGATGCCTGGAAGCGATGAGGCCCCTGGAGAACCGGATGATTCAGTCCACCGCCAGCCACAGCCCCTTGAGGTAGAACCCCTCGGGGTGGTTCAGGGCGTAGGGATGGTCGGCGGGCTGGCCGAGGTGGGCGAGGACGCGGGCCTCGCGGCCGGCCTCCAGGAGGGCGGTCCAGACGGCCTCCTGGAAGCGGGCGCGGTCCAGGTGCTGGCTGCAGGAGAACACCCACAGCAGGCCGCCCGGCGCGGTGGCCCGGGCGCCGAGGCGGAAGACATCCTTGTAGGCCTTGAAGGCCTTGTCCACGTCCTTGCGCTGCTTGGCGAAGGCCGGGGGATCCACGATGACGCGGTCCCAGGCGCCGGGCTCCAGCTGGCGCATGAGTTCGAAAGCATCGCCCTCCATCCGCAGGTGGGCCGCGGGCTCCAGGCCGTTGACCGCCCAGTCGCGTTCCGCCTGGTCCAAAGCCGGCCCGCTGATGTCCAGGGTGGCCACCTCCGTGGCGCCGCCCAGGCCCGCGTGGATGCTGAAGCCGCCGGTGTAGCCGAAGGCGTTGAGCACCCGGCAGCCCGCGGCGTGGGCGCCCACCTGCAGGCGGTGCGCCCGCTGATCCAGGAAGAAGCCCGTCTTCTGGCCCCGCAGCAGGTCCACGCTGAGCTTCGCCGCGCCCTCATGCACCGTCACCGGCCCCGCCAGGCTGCCCTTCAGCAGGCGGTTCACGGGATCGAGGCCCTCCTCCTTGCGGCCCGACTGGCTGCGCTCCACAAAGGCCGTGAGGCCCTCCCGCTTCGCGATCTCCCAGAGCGCGGGCCACCAGGCGTCCCGCAGGGCCTCCAGCCCCGCCGTGCCCACCTGCAGTACCAGGGCGTGGGCGTAGCGGTCCACCACCAGGCCCGGCAGGCCGTCGCCCTCGCCGAACACCCACCGGCAGCCGCCCTGGGGATCCCAGAGGCCCAGGGTCTTGCGCAGGGCCAGGGCCGATTCGAACCGGACACGGAAGAAAGCCTCGTCCAGGGGCCCGTCGTCGAACCGGAAGAGGCGCGCCGCCAAGGGATTCGCGGGGCTGGCGGTGCCCACGCCCAGCACGTTCCCCGAATCGTCGGCCACCCGCACCACGGACGCGGAGGCCGGCGCCGCCACGGCTCCGCTGAAGATCCAGGGATGCCGTTTGGAGAGCAGGGCCTCCTTGCCGGGCTTGAGGCGGAGAAGGGGGTAGGGCCAGCGGGGCGTGTCCATGCTTCCAGGGTACTCTGGGGGCATGCGCGCCGCCGTTCTTCTCGCCTTGCTGCTCGTGCTCCCCGCGCCCGCCGCGCCGCCCACGTCGGAATCCGCGCCGGTGCTCATCATCAGCGAGGATGGCCTGGGTGCCAACCAGTTCCGCCCCGACACCATGCCGAAGGTGTGGGCCCTTTCGGAGGCGGGTCGCCGCGGGGCCCTGCTGCCCCCCTTCCCGGCCACCACCTTCAACGGCCATGTGACCCTCGCCACGGGCTGCTGGCCCGAGCACCACGGCGTGGTGGCCAACGCCTACCTCGAGCCCTCTGGCCACCACCTGGTCCCGGCCGCCTCCCGGGTGGAAGACCTGGAGCGCGAACCGCTCTGGGTGGCCGCCACCCGCAGCGGCATCCGCACGGCGGTGTACCACTGGGTCGGCGCCACCGGCCCCTGGCAGGGGGTCACCGCCTGGCGCATGCAGACCTTCCACCCCGGGCACCCCGACGCCGAGGGCCTCGCCTTCTCCGATGCCGCCCTGGCCGATGGCGCGAAGCTGGTGATGACCTATCTTTCCGGCACCGATGAGGAAGGCCATCTCCACGGCCCCGGCAGCCCCGAGGTGAAGGCCAAGCTCAGGCATCTGGATGACGAAATGGCCCCCTGGCTGGCCAGGCTGATGGCCGTTCATCCGGGCCTGCGGGTAATCCTCACGGCGGACCATGGCATGGCCACCATGCGACATCGTCTGTCCATTCCAGACCTGCTCCACGGTCTTCCCGCCACCTGCATCGCCCATGGGGGAAGCGCCTACATCTACCTCCGAAAGCCTTCGGAGGCCGGCCCGGCCGCAGAACGCCTGCGCGCCGCGGGCCTCACCGTCTGGCGCCGGGCGGAAGTCCCCACGCGCTACCACCTGGGCGGGAACCCCCGCGTGGGCGATCTGGTGGTGCTTGCCCCGGAGGGCACCTGGCTCTCCCAGGCGCGCACCCCGGCGGAGGCCGCCGCCGAGCGGCGCGGGCGGGCTGGCGCCCACGCCTATGCCCCCGAAACGCCTTCCATGCACGCCTGGCTGGTGGTGCTGGGGGATGGACGCGGCCCCCTCGGCGACATCCCCGCCTGGGACATCGCACCTACGATCGCGCGCTGGCTGGGGATTCGCTGGTCGGAGCCGCCCGACGGCAGGCCGGTGCCCGGGCTTTGATCCAGAGCGGAGGCCCGGTCGGGCCCCGCCCTCACCGCACGAACCCCAGCAGCGCCTGGGCCAGCACGATCTTGAGGATGGTGGCCAGGGGATACACCGTGGCGAAGCCCACGTTGGGCAGCT
This sequence comes from Acidobacteriota bacterium, assembly GCA_021812805.1. Taxonomy (GTDB): domain Bacteria; phylum Acidobacteriota; class Holophagae; order Holophagales; family Holophagaceae; genus Geothrix. Next base: position 11,896 of record JAKAMQ010000010.1, on the reverse strand, counting down.
CGTTGCCCGTCTGCTGGCTGGCGTAGCCCAGGATGACGGGCTGGGTGTGCGCCCCGGCAAGGATGCCGAACATCACGTTCATGGGCACCCGGAGCAGGCGGTAGCCCACGTAGAGCGCCAGGGCATCCGCCACGAGGCAGATCGCGAAGGAGGCCGCCAGGAAGAGGGGCACCACGCCAGGATGGTCCGACACGATGGCCCGGAAGCCTTCGCCGGAGATCAGGCCGATCCCCGCGGAGAACAGCACCAGGCCGAACTGGAGGACCGTGTGGTTGGCGCCGTAGGGGAAGTTCCACACCAGGCGCCCCAGGCGATGGATCCGACCAAGGATGAGGGCCACGATCAGCGGTCCCCCCGCGAAGCCGAGCTTGAAGATCATGCCGCCACCCAGCGGGATGGGCACCTCGCCCAGCACCAGGCCCGCCGCCAGGCCCATGGCGAAGGTGAGGAAGCTGACATCGCTGAGGGCGTGGTAGCTGTCGCCGAAGAAGGACTCGACGGCCTGGATGTTGTCCCGCCGCGTCGTCACGCGCACCCGGTCGCCCAGTTCCAGCACGGTGTCCCCGTCGGGCACGAACCACAGATCGCCCCGGCGGACGCGGGTGATGATGGCCTGGTGCGTCGCCACCAAGTCCAGGTGCCCCAGGGGCACGCCCACCACCTCGGGACGGGACACGAAGATCCGCGTGGCATCCAGGGCGCTCTGGTCCCGGTCCAGCTCCACGTGGCTGCGCTCACCCAGCAGCCCTACCACCTTCGCCAGGTCGTCCGGAGCGCCCACCACTGTGACCAGGTCATCCAGGTCCAGCCGGAACCCGGGGCCAGGCAGCAGCAGCTCGGCCTTGCGGAGCACGCGGCCGAACACCACGCGGAAGCCGTGCTCCGCGCAGAGATCGTGCTTGCGGAGAGAGGCGGCCTCGGGCCGCGTCACGCGGATCGTCCAGACCTCCAGGCTGTGGTGGCCCGTCTGGTATTCCTTGAGCCCCTCGGCCTCCTTCCGCAGGTCCACCCGGAAGAGCCGGGGCGCCACCAGCAGCGCGAGCATGGGCACTACCACCCCGAAGGGATAGGCGATGGCGGAGGCCACGGTGGGCTCGGCCACCTGCAGGGGGCCCATGCCTGGCATGGACTTCACCCGGTCCACCACCCCCGCCAGGGCCGGCATGTTGTTCAGGCTGCCGGTCATGAGCCCCGCGGCGTAGCGGGCGTTGAAGTGCAGCAGCCGCGCCAGCACCACCACGAAGGCCGTGGAGGCCACCAGCGCTACCAGGACCACCGCGTTCTTCCGCAGCCCCTCCCGGCTGAAGGCGGCCCAGAAGCTGTGGGCGATGGAGAGGCCCATGGCGTACACGAAGATCGCCAGCCCCAGCTCGTAGACCAGCTTCATCTCCAGGGAGAGGTTGTGCCGGAGCCCCGGATCCAGATCCGGCCGGATCACCAGCGCCCCCAGGGCGATGCCGGCGAAGAGGATGCTCGCGATGCCGAGGGAGGCCCCGGCGATGCGGATCTTGCTGATCGGGTAGCCGAGGGCCACCACCGCAAAGAGCAGCAGCAGCGGGTTGTGGGCCAGGAACAGGAGACTCTGCTGGAACATGGACGCTCCCCGGCCCCGGGGGGCCGGGGCACCGATCAGGTGAGTCGCTGGAGGGCCGCCGCAAGGGCTTCCGCATCGGCCGGGCGCGCATCCGGCAGGAGCGACAACCGCACCACCGACCGCGCCTCGTCCGAAGAATACCCAAGGGTCGTGATCGCGTGACTCGGCTTCACCGCCCCGCTGTGGCAGGCGCTGCCCGTGCTGACGGCGAAGCCAGCCAGGTCCAGGGCCGCCTGGACCGCCTCCCCGTTCCGCCCGCGAAGCAGCAGGGCCGCGGTGTTCGGCAGGCGGGGCCGGTCCTTCCCGATCACCTCGATGCCCCGGTTCCAGCCCAGGATCTCGGCCTCGAGGGCATCGCGCAGTGTGACCAAGGACGCATTCAGGGATTGACGCTCCGTCAAATGCCGCACCGCCGCCGCCAGGCCCAGGATGGCGGGCAGATCCTCCGTGCCGCCGCGCCGGCGCCGCTCCTGCGGGCCCTCCATCACCGCCTCCCAGGGCAGACCGGGCCGCATCCACAACAATGCCGCGCCCCGCGGACCGCCCATCTTGTGGCCGCTGAACACGGCGGCGTCGCAGTCCGTGAGGTCCACGGGCACCTTGCCCCAGGCCTGGGCGCAATCCTTCACCCGCACCGCGCCGGACACCTGGGGCATCGGGTAGAGGATCCCCGTCTCGTTGCTCGCCGCCATCTGCACCACCGTGGCGCAGCCCTCCGGCACCTCCGGCAGCCAGGCCACCCGGCTCCAGTCGCGCAGGGGGCTCAGGCAGGCGCTGTGCTCGCCGGGGAACACGGCGACAGGCCGATCCCCCAGGGCGGGCCGGAGCCCGCGGATCAGAAGGTGCAAGGCCTCCGTCGCACTGGCGCAGAACACCAGCTCCCCGGGCGCCACGCCCAGGGACACCGCGATCTCCCGCCGGGCCTCCTCCAGCTTGTAGCGCGCCCGCTGCCCTTCGCGGTGGGTGCTGGTGGGATTCGCCCAGTCCTCCACCATGGCCCGCCGCACGGCCTCCACCGCCTCTGGGTGGGGCGGCACCGTGGCGTTGGCATCGGCGTAGAAGCGCGGCATGAGATGCCATTCAACCGCAGATGGTCCCGGTCGAGATTGTTTTTCGCTTTTTTTACGCCATACTTGGATCCCCCCTGGAGGTTCCGGTGCTGGCGATGTGGGTTCCCGAACTGCCGTTCCAGCTGGCCTGCGGCCGGAATGGGAGCCTGCGGGGCCGGCCCCTGGCCTTCCTGAGCCCCGAGAGTCCCCGCTCGCCCACCCTCTGGTTCGTGAACCGCCTGGGCCGGGCCGAGGGGCTGGCGCCGGGCCAGCCCATGGACCAGGCCCTCCGCGCCGCACCGGGGCTGGGGGTGCTGGATCCCTCCCCCCAGGTCTGGTGGGAGGCCCAGGCGGAGCTGGGAACCCTTCTTCAGCATTGGACACCCCAGGGCCAGCTCCTGCGCCTGGGCGAGGCCCTGGTGGAGCTCCAGGGCACCCAGCGGCTCTTCGGCCCCCTGCCGGATACTGCTGAGCGCATCCGCCGGGAGCTGGCCGCACGGCACGGCTGGGAGAGCCACGGCGGCCTCTCCCTCAGCGCCACCGCCGCCCAGTTCGCGGCCCATGCCGAACACCGGCTGGAGCGGGTGGTGGAGGGCGCCGAAGCCACCTTCCTGGCGCCCGAGCCCCTGCGCCGCCTGCCCGACCTGGCCCCGCGCCTGCACGAGCGGTTCCGCCGACTGGGCCTGCGGTCCTTCGGCGACCTCCAGCCCGTGCCCCTGCCCGTGCTGGCGGAGCTGACAAACCCCACGCTGGCGCCGGATCTGCGGGCCCGGGTGCGGGGCGAGGACCGGCCCCGCCTGCCCCTGCTCACCGAGCGTCCCGGCCACGCCCGCCACGGCTGGCGCCTCCAGCCCCCCCGCCTGCCGGAGGAGGTGGCCCTGGCCGTGCGCTGCCTCGACTGGCTCTGGTCCGATCCCCGCCACCCCCGGACGTTGGTGCTGCGTTGGTGGGATGTGGACGGCGAGCCCCACGCCTGGCGCGCCGAGCCGGAGGATCTGGCGGCCCCGCCCCTGGTGCTGGCCCGCCGCATCCAGCAGGCCTTCCTGGCCCTCGCCACCCGGCGCCTGCTGGTCCGCGAGGTGGAGCTGCGTTTGGCCTGGGGCCTGGGCCGCGAGCGGAGCCTCTTCGAGGATCCCCGGAACGCCAAGCTCGACCGCCTCGAACCCGCCCTGGCGAGGCTCCGTCGCCGCTTCCCCGACCAGGCGGTGCGGCCGGGATGGATGGGAAAGGGGGCTTGATGCCCCATGTTCGCCCTCGGCATTTCCGATTTCTCCACAGGTGAAGGCGTCTACCCGGCGAAGCAGCTGCTGCGCCTGGCGCGCACCCTGGGCTACCGCGACCTGGTCTGCTGGGACCAGGGTGTGGCGGGCTACCCGAAGCTGCGGGAGGCGCTGGCGTGGATCCACCAGGCCCGGGAACTGGAGGGCCTGCCGCCGGATCCGGACTGGGCGGACTTCCGCCTGCACCTGGGGGCGCGGTTCACGTGGCGCGGGCACGGCTACGGTGCGCTGCCCGTCAGCGATGCGGGCTACGCGGCCCTAAACCGCCTGCTGTCGGCCCAGGCCCACGCGGCGCGCTCCGATCTCGTGATCCCCGGCCTCGGGGAGCCCGAGCCACCGGGAGGCTGTGTGCTGCTGGCGGAGGATCTCGCGGGCCTGGACGCGCTCCTGCGGGAGGGCCTCCAGGGCGCCCTGCTGGGCCATCCCCGCCGGGCCCAGGAGGCCCGGAAAGCCCTGGCCACGGGCTTGACGGTGGTGGCGCCCCAGGTGCTGCGCTTCCGCACGGCCGAGGGCCTGGAGATGCATCGGCTGAAGCGGGCCATCGCGGCGCAGGCCACGCTGATCCGCACCGAGGCCCTATGGGATCCGGCCGACGCCGCCGTGCCCCGCGCCGACTGGGAGGCCCGCTTCCCCTTCGGCGAGCCCGCCGTGGCGAAGGCCACCGCCGCCGCGCTGGAGCAGGTGGCCGGCTGGTCCCTCCACTGGGGCGGCTGGGTGCTGCCCGAACCCCTGGGCCGCGAGGGCGCGGACCTGGACGCCCTCCTGCGCGAGCGGGTGCGGGCGGGTGTGGCAGTGCGGTTCCCGAAGGCGGACGGCGCGGTGCTGGCCCGCATGGAACAGGAGCTGGACCTCATCGCCTACAAGGGCTTCGCCCGCTACTTCCTGCTGGTGCAGGACATCGTCCAGGCCGCCCAGGGCGCGACACCCCGCATCTGCGGACGGGGCAGCGGCGCGGCCTCCCTGGTGAGCTACGCCCTGGGCCTCAGCAACGTGGATCCCGTGGCCACGAACCTCCTGTTCGAGCGCTTCCTCACCAAGGAGCGCCGGGATCCGCCGGACATGGACATTGATTTCGCCTGGGACGAGCGCGACGCCGTCATCCAGTCGGTCTTCGCGCGCTACGGCCGCCATCGGGTGGCCATGGTGGCCAACCACGCCTTCTTCAAGCCCAAGGGCGCCCTGCGGGCCGTGGCCCAGGCCCACGGGCGGCCCGACAGCGAGCTCAAGCAGCTGGCGCGGTACGTGCGCGGCTGGGAAGGTGGCCTGGACCGCGCGGCGGAGAACCCTGCCTGGGGCATGATCCTGCGCCAGGCCGCGGCGCTCACGGGCCACTTCCACCAGTTCTCCGTGCACCCCGGCGGCACCGTCGTGACGCCCGGCCCCTTCTGGGAACACGCAGCCTTCCAGCCCGCGCCCGCCAAGGAGGGCGTGTCCACCACCACCTGGGACAAGGACGGCGTGGAGAACTACGGCCTGGTGAAGATTGACCTGCTGGGGAACCGCAGCCTGGCCGTCATCCGCGACGCCTACGAGATCCTGGGCGACGCCGTGCCCGCCGATCCCGGCGCCCATTCGCGGGAGGATCCCGCCACGCAGGATCTGCTGGCGCGCGGCGACAGCATCGGCGTCTTCTACGTGGAGAGCCCCGCCACGCGCCAGCTCCAGCAGCGGGTGAAGAAGGGCGACTTCGAGACGCTGGTGATCCACTCCAGCCTCATCCGCCCGGCGGCCTACCGCTGGGTGGACCGCTACGTGAAGCGCAGCCGGGGCGAGGAGGCCTGGGAGCCCTCCGATCCCGTGTTCAACGAGCTGCTGTCCGACAGCTTCGGCGTGCTGGTCTACCAGGAGGATGTCATCAAGGTCTGCGTGGCCCTGGCGGGCTGGAGCCACCACGACGCCGACCAGCTCCGCAAGCTGCTGGGCAAGCCCGACTGCGAGGCGAAGCTGCCCCTCTTCGAGGCGCGGTTCCGCCGGGGCTGCGCCGAGCGCCGCGTGCGGCCCGCCACGGTGGACGAGGCCTGGGACATGATCCGCACCTTCACGGGCTACTCCTTCTGCAAGCCCCACTCGGCCAGCTACGCCCAGGTGAGCTTCGAGAGCGCGTGGCTGAAGGCCCACCATCCGGCGGTGTTCTTCGCCTCCGTCATCACCAACCAGGGCGGCTACTACCCCGCCATCGCCTACCTGGGCGATGCCCGCCGCCACCGGCTGGTGGTGCGGGGCCCCGATGCCAATGCCTCCGCCTGGCCCTTCACCGCCGAGGGCGAGCAGGCCCTGCGCGTGGGGCTCATGCAAGTGAAGGGCGCCCGGCAGGCGGAGGTGGAGGCGCTGCTGGAGGAACGCGAGCGCCACGGCCCCTTCGCGCACCTGGACGACCTGCTGGGCCGCACGGCCCTCTCCGTGCCCACCGCCGAGGCCCTCTGCGCCGCCGGGGCCTTCGACCACTGGGCCCCGGATGGCGACCGCACGCGCCTGATGTGGGCGCGGCTGGGCGGCGTGCCCGCCGGCGTGCGCCCGAGGCCCACCGATCTTTTCGAGCGCGCCGACCTGGAACTGGAGACGATGGGCCTCACCCTGGAACTCCACCCCGCCGCCCTCGCCCGCGTGCGGAAGGGTGGCGGCCCCGACCGCGCGGCGGACGTTGCGAAGCCCGGGCGCGCCCTCCGCTTCTGGGCGCTGGTGGTGGCCGACAAGGACGTGGCCACCGAGCAAGGCGAGCGCATGCAGTTCATCACCTTCGAAGACGAGACCGGCCTCGCCGAAGCCGTCGCCTTCCCCCCCGTCCTCAAACGCCGCCAGCGCCCCTACCGCGTCGGCGACATCGTCCCCGTCCGCGGCCGCAGCACACGACAGGACGGACTGGCGGTGCTGGAGGTGGGGTGAGGACTAAAAGCTAAAAGCAAAAGCTAAAAGCGGAACACCGATGAACACAGATAAAAGCTGATGAACACCGATAAAAAAAGAAAAACTGGATGGCCCCACCTACATCGAGGCGCTGAGCGAAGCCGAGGTAGCGAGATGCCGAGAGAGAACGAAAGGCAATGCAGGCGGGGTCCGAGTTTAGCGCAGGGTTAGGCAGGTGCGAGTTTTTATTGAATTGCCTTCAGTCGAATATTTAGAATTTGAAGGAAGGCATAAGCGCATGTTTACATTTCGGAAGAAGTATCGCGATTGCATTGCCACTAGGTGGAAAAAACAAGTCTTCAGCATTTCTTATAAAATAATTTTCTGACTGATAACCGCGACCTCTTTTGAGATGATTTTCTTTATCGCCCCCGATTACAATAGCTTGGCAACCATTGATACAGGTATATATTGTCTCACTTCCTTTTTTTGAAATTGTGGCTTCAGAAAGAAATTGCATTGTTCCACAGGTTGGGCATTTTGTTTTTAATTCATTATCCGATGCGGTACGGTCGTTGGAGCCTGGAGGTAAATTGGCTTTTAAGGCATCTTCAACTTTAACCAAGCTCGGCAGGAACCTTAGACTTTGGTTCGCAATGCCGGCCCCGATTAGCCATTGTCCCATTGCCTCATCTTCTGATGAGGTGCCGGCATGTGAACCAGAACCACCGGCATACGCCATAAATTCTTGAATAAGCCTGGCTTCTCGAAACCTTAGTATCCCAGCTCTCTCCAGTTCCTCACGAGCCACTCCTCCCCTTTTTTGGGTTTTAAGGCAGATGGCAGCAACACTATTAAATAATGATTCTAATGTAGCTCGTACTTGACTATTTGCTGCCTCCCATTCGCTGCGTTCTATAGCTGATTTGGCTTGAGAGAAATGATTTTCAGCCTCAGTGAGCCCTGCTTGCAAAAGTTTTGTCTTGAGAGAATTGAAAATATTTTCCATCTCTATTCCCTTGTCGTAGAAATTTTGGTAAATGACTAAAGGTGATAGTGAGTATTGTGATCGTGATAACCTGATACCTAACGAATGAATCTGACCGACCCCGGATGCACCGAGGCGCTGAACGGAGCCGAGGAAGCGAGAAGTTGAGAGAGCGGAAGACAATGCAGGCGGAGTCCGAGTTGAGCGGAGTGTTAGGCGCATCAACAGCATGCTTGGTTTTGCATTCTGGCACCTTCTTTATATACCTAAATCCGAATACATCGTCAAATAATCGAGTGACTACTTGATTGCCTTATAAAGGATATCTTCGATTGCGAAATAGGCCCGCCCTCGAAGGGGTTCAGCTTTCGACCGAGGAAACTGCCCCCATTCCCAGGTGGAGCGGGGTTCAATGGTCTGAATCCAGGACATGAATTCAGAGCCGAGCCGGTTCATTTTCTTGTCGTACCAAACTACCTTATAACCACCCATCATGATTCGGTCGTAGGTATTGTTGACTATTGAGAAGGAAGTCGGAATTCCTTGGTTGTTGAATTTGAAGTCTCTGGCATACACAGGGTTTGAGGACTGAAGAGGCGCTGGCCGAAGTTTCGATGTTGGTAAGTCCGCGAGGGGTACGGAAGTCGTGTGAATACCAACCGTGAAAGGGATAGCGAAATTTAGATTTTGCCCATTTACCACTCCCGAAGAAGCAACTCCAATTACTTCGCCCCTGGAATTCATTACGGGGCTGCCACTACTTCCAGGTGAAATCGGAGCTGTGATTTGGATCCTTGTGGTGTCGGCTTCTCCTCTAATTGCACTGACAATTCCAGAGGAGAAGGTGCCGGTCAACCCTTTGGGATTGCCGTTCACATAGACAGTGTCCCCCACCCTGGGCAGGACATCGGTGATAGAAAGAGGTTTTTCGAACCCATCGACCAGTAGAATCGCCAAATCGTTTTCAATTGAGTGCCCATCTACCGTTGTCACCTCATAAACTTTTCCACTACTCAAGACTTTGATTGTTACAAAGCTCGCACCGTCTATTACATGGAAATTAGTTACAACCTTGTTCGGTTCTACAAAAAAACCAGTACCAAAGCCCAAAGCATCTCCGGATGAATTTTTACTGGTGATCTGGACGATAGACTTGCTGGACTTTTCGGCGATAGCTTGTGGCGTTAACTTCCACTTGCTTTGAGGCATTAGCGGAAGTGTGAACCAAGCGCAGACTATAAGAATTAAAGACCGACTGAAGGACTTGTCGCGATGCACTGGGACCTCCTTGATGATGAGTGCGCCTAACCAGGAATTAGACAAACTACAGGAGTCGAATGTCAGGCCGCACCGTCATCGGTCGCGATGAACGAGGCGGAAAGCCTGGGGATGGAAAGCTGTGTCGATGCTGCCACGGAGTCGATATGACTTCCATCCCAATCCCTGCCTCGCGACTCATGTCATTGACACAATTTTCATGCTTTATCTGTGTCCATCAGCTTTTATCGGTGTTCATCGGTGTTCCATCCTTTTGCCTTTGACCTTTCCTTCAAGCCTTCTGTGGTGAATCGCCCCTGTCTTTCCAGGTCCAGCCTCGTGGTTTCCCGGTTCTCGCTACTCTGGTGCCATGGCGAAGACGCTGGAAGGCAAGCTGGTGGTGGCGATTTCGAGCCGGGCGCTCTTCGATTTCGAGGAGGAGAACCGGGTCTTCGAGGAGACGGATGACCGGGCCTACATGGAGCTGCAGCTTTCGCGGCTGGAGGTGGCGGCAAAGCCCGGGGTGGCCTACCCGCTGGTGAAGAAGCTGCTGGCCTTCAATACGCCCGGGAACGACCAGGTGGCGGTGGTGGTGCTGTCCCGCAACGACCCGGTGAGCGGCTTGCGGGTGTTCCGCAGCGCCCAGGCGGCGCAGCTGCCCCTGGAGCGCGGCGTGTTCACCCGGGGGCGGGATCCCTATCCGTACCTGACCTCGCTGGGCGCCAATCTCTTCCTCTCGGCCCGGGAGCCGGATGTGCGCGCGGCCCTCACGGCAGGCTTCGCGGCGGCGCGGGTCTATCCCGACAGCGCCGTGGCCGCCGACCGCCATCCCGAGGAGATCCGCATCGCCTTCGATGGCGATGCGGTGCTGTTCAGCGACGAGGCGGAGCGCATCTACGAGCAGGGCGGCCTCGCGGCCTTCCAGGCCCATGAGAGCGAGCGGGTGGCCGTGCCCCTGCCCCCCGGGCCCTTCAAGCCCCTGCTGGAGGCCCTCCAGCGGCTCCAGGCCCAGGCGCCGGATGCACCCATGCGCCTGCGCACCGCCCTCGTCACCGCCCGCAGCGCCCCCGCCCACGAGCGCGCCATCCGCACCCTCATGGCCTGGAACATCCAGGTGGACGAGGCCATGTTCCTCGGCGGCCTCGAAAAGGCCGACTTCCTCCGCGAATTCGAACCCGACTTCTTCTTCGACGACCAGACCGGCTATTGCGACACCGCGTCCCGCGTGGGACCGACGGGGCATGTGGTCAGCGGCGTGAAGAACGAACGGGCTTGAGGCGTTCAAAGGATGACTGGTCACGGAAGGCACGGCAAACGGCCGGAAGACACAGAAGCGACAGGCTGCCTTTTCCGTGTCTTCCGTGGACTTCCGTGCCTTCCGTGTCCAGCCTGCGCCTACACCCCGACCGGCCCGTAGACGTTGTCCCGCTGCCAGGGCTCGTAGCCGGCGGCGCGGATCATGCGGTTCATCTCATCGTTGTTGACGCTGTAGCAGGTGCCGGCGGCGCTGACGACGTTCTCCTCGAGCATGAGGCTGCCCATGTCGTCGCAGCCGTAGTGCAGCGCCACCTGGCCGGTCTTGCGGCCCATGGTGACCCAGCTGCTCTGGATGTGGGCGAAGTTGTCGAGGTAGATGCGCGCCACGGCGATGGTGCGGAGGTACTCGGCATCCGTGGGCTTGGGCACCTTGCCCTCCCACACGGTGTGGCCGCTCTGGAAGGGCCAGGCGGCGAAGGCCGTGTAGCCGCCGCCGTTGCCCCGCGCGAGGGCGCGGTCCTGCTGCTCGCGCAGCACGCGCAGGTGATCCACGCGTTCCGCCATCGTCTCGGTGATGCCGAACATCATGGTGCCCGTGGTCTTCACGCCCGCCTCGTGGGCGGCCTCCATGACCTCCAGCCACTTCTCGCGACCGCCCTTGAGGGGCGCGATCTTCTTGCGGATGCGGTCCACGAGGATCTCCGCGCCGCCGCCGGGGATGGAGCCCAGGCCGGCATCGCGCAGGTCGGCGATGGTCTTGCCGAGGCTCTGGCCGCTGAGCTTGGCCATCATCTGAATCTCCACGGGCGAGAAGCCATGGACCCAGATGCCCAGATCGTGGTTCAGGTAGCGCACCAGGTCCAGGTAGTAGTCCCAGGGCAGGTCGGGATTCACACCGCCCTGCAGCAGGAAGCCGGTGCCGCCGAGGGCCTTCGTCTCCTCGGCCTTCTGTTTGAGCTGCGCCTTCGTCAGCACATAGCCGCGGGTGTCGCCGGGCTTGTGGTAGAAGGCGCAGAAGGTGCAGTAGACGTTGCAGACGTCGGTGTAGTTGACGTTGCGGTCAATGACGTAGCTCACCCGGGCGGGGTCGTTGTGCCGGTCGCGCACAGCGGTGGCGGCCAGGGCCAGATCCGGCAGATCGGCCCGTTCCAGCAGGTGGAGCGCTTCGTCCTCGGACAGGCGCCGGCCCTGGAGGATCCCAGCGACGAGGGTGTCGGTGGCAGTCGTGGGCATATCCGGCAGCCTAGACCTGGTAGCCCATCACCTGCAGGCAGCGGCGGCAGACGCATTCCTGGCCTTCCACGCCATGCTGGAAGTGCTCCAGGGTGTAGGGGCTCCGGCACTTCTCGCAGATCTGGGTGGGTTCGGTGCAGGTTTTCGGGGCGTAGAGATGGGTGGGATCGGGCATGGCGGACTCCGGAACCTCCAAGGATAGCGTGGATGGGGTCGGGCCGCTCCTGGGGCCCGGCACAGGAAAGGCGGCCCGAAGGCCGCCTTTCCTGGCCTGCAGGCGTCCTACTCTTCCGCGACGCCGGCCTTGGCGCTCTCATGGGGATGGGCGTTCCGCTTGCCCTGGTACTTGTGCGCCTGCACCTCAAGCTTGTCCATGGCCTGGGTGATGCTGGCG
>JAKAMQ010000151.1 GCA_021812805.1 Acidobacteriota bacterium | reverse complement strand
GCCATCCGGGGTAGCGCCCGTTGAGCCAGGAGGTCATGTAGCCGCCGTAGGACCAGCCCGAGATGCCGATGCGGGCCGCATCCACCCCGCCGAGCTTCTTGACGGCGGCGATCCCGGCCATCACATCCCGGCCCGGCCCCTCGCCGGTGTCGCGGTAGATGGCATGCTGGTAGGCGTCCCCGAGGTTCGTGCTCCCGCGGTAGTTGGGTTCGAAGACCAGGAAGCCCTTCGCGGCCAGCAGCTGGGCCAGGGGATTGAAGCTCAGGATGGATTCACCTTCCGGGCCCCCGTGGATGAGCAGCACCATCGGGTAGGTCCGCCCCGCCACCTCGTCCACGGGATGGGTGAGGATGCCGTCCTCCAGGAAGCCATCGTTCTTCCAGGTCACTTCCTCGCTCCGTCCCAGGCGCAGGTCATCCACGAACCCGTTGAGGTGCGTCAGCTGCCTGGGCTGGGCCTTCAGCGCATCCAGCACGTAGAGTTCCCCGGGGTGGCGCGCCGTGGCGCCCACGAAGGCCACCGCGCCGGTGCGGGCCACGGAAAAGCCGCCGAGGGATATATCGCCCAGGTCCACCTGGGTGGCCCGTCCATGGAGGGGCTGGCGCCACAGGCAGGACTGGGCACGGTCCGCGCCGTTCAGCAGCAGGCCCGATCCGTCCGGCAGCCACACATAACCATTGAAATTGCGGGCCAAGTCCCGGGTGGCGTCCACGGTGCCCTGGGGCGTCTGGACATACACGGCGTTGCCATTGTTCTGGTCCCCGTTGCGCGGGCGCAGGTACGCGAGGGCGCGTCCATCCGGCGAGAACTGCGGCGTGGTCGCGCCGTGAACCTCCGCCAGGGTGCGCAGATCCTTGCCATCACCGCCGACCGATTCCAGGACCGAGCGGAAGGCGCTGCCGGTGTAGGGGCCCGGGAACTTCGTGAAGGCGATGCGCTGGCCATCGCGGCTCCAGGCCAGGGGGAAGGCGGGATCCTGGTCGGTCTTCGCGCTCCAGGTGCCCTGGGTGAGCCGCTCCGCCTTGCCTCCGGCGGCGGGCACCACCCAAACGTGCCAGGGCGGCACGGCGGTGCGGGTCATGTAGTTGTTGTCGGTCACCCGGAGGGCATCCCGGTGCTCCTTGATGGCCTTCTCGTCCACATCGTCCTGCCGGTAGAAGGCGATGCGCTGGCCATCGGGGCTCCAGGCGAAGGAGGCGACCCCCTGCTTCCCGTCGGTCAGGCGCTGCGGATCGCCCCCATCCATGGGCATGACGAAGAGCTGCGCCTTTTTGGTGTCAGGATCCTGCGCCAGGAAGGCCAATCGTTTCCCTCCGGGCGACCAGCGGGGCGACCCCAGTCCCATGCGCTTGAAGGTCAGCGGGCGGAGCGCACCGCTCCGGGCATCCACCAGGTCGAGCTCCTGGTCGCTCTTGTCGGTCTCCCAGTTGGGCCGGCTCACGATCACCGCGATGCGGGTGCCATCCGGGGAGATCTGGGGATCCGAAAGGCGCGCGAGGCGCCGCAGATCCTCCAGCTTGAACGGCTGGCCCGGCGTGCCAGAAGCCAGGAGGGACAGGCACAGCGCGCCGGCGAGGGGGATGAAGCGTCGGGCGTTCATGGGGCTCCCGTGGCTGGCCGGAGAATCTGGAGGGAACCAGGCCAGCAAGCTTTTCAGCATAGAACTTCAGCGCGGCCCAGGCGAGACCTGAAACCCATCGGCCATCCACACGAACGATTCACCGCGAAGACGGGAAGACCACGAATCCAGAACGATCAACAGAGGGGGGACGCAGAGGGACCGAAGGGAGCGGGCGGTCCCCTTCGCCTGAGACCGGGTTCGGAGAGACAGGCAGGAAGGGCTTTGCCCTGCCTGCCTGTGGGGAGCGCGAGGGGGACGCAGAGGGACCGAAGGGAGCGGGCGGTCCCCTTCGCCTGACATCAGGTCCGGAAGCGGCCCACCATCTCGGTCAGGCCCTGCGCCGTGCTGGACAGGCCGTCGGCGGTCTGCGTGGCCTGCTCGACCGTGGCGCTGAGCTGGGTGCTGGCGCTGGCGTTCTCTGTGGCCTTCTGGGCACCCAGGTCCACCTGCTCCGCCACCTCGGCGCTGGCGGTGGCCTGCTCCCGGCTCGCGGCGGCGATCTCCAGGGACATGTGGGTGACTTCGGCGATGTGGTCCCGGATCAGGTCCAGGCTGGTGACGGCATCCTGGACCGTGCGATGGCCCTCGGACACGGCGGTGTTGCTCTCCTCGATGAGCTGGGCGATCTCCTTGGCGGCCTGGCCGCTGCGCTCCGCCAGCTTCCGCACTTCGTCCGCCACCACGGCAAACCCCTTGCCCATGGCGCCCGCCTTGGCAGCCTCGATGGCCGCATTCAGGCTCAGCAGGTTCGTCTGCCGGGCGATTTCCTGGATGACGTGGACGGCCTGGACCACCTTGGTGGTGCTGGCGGTGACCTGATCCATGGCGCCCATGGCGGCATGGCCCGCCTCTCCGCCGGCCTGGGTGGCCTTGACCGCTTCCTGGGCCCGCTGTTCCGTCACGTGCACATTGTCGGCCACCTGCTGGACGGAGGCGCTCAGCTCGGTGATGGCGCTGGCCATGCGGTCCACGCTCTCGCGCTGATCATCGGCGATGCGGGCGAGTTCGTGGGCGGTGCTGGAGATCTCGTGGTTGGCGGAGGCGAAGGACTGGGCGCCCTCCTGCACCCGCATGGCATCGAAGCGGACCCGGTTCACCATGCCCTTCAGATGGCTCTGCATGGTCTGGAGGTGGGCCAGCAGGCTCTCCTGGTCGCCAGCCACCAGGGTGGATTCCGCGCGGAGATCCCCCTCGGCAATGCGGTGGACCAGCTGGATCGCGTCGTTCGGGTTGCCGCCCAGCTCCAGGCGCAGGCCCCGGTGGAAGCCCCAGGCGCCGGCCAGCAGCAGCAGGAAGGGTAGGCCCGCGGCGGGCACGAGGATGTGCGCGGATCCGGGAATCAGCCAGAGGCAGACCCCGGCCCCGGCCGCGATGAGGACCAGCGGCAACAGGACCATCAACCGGAGGCGCCCGGCCAGGGAGAGCCCGCTCAGCGGGATCCAGGCCTTGCGGGTGATGGTCTCCATGGAACGTCCCTGGTTCAGGGCGTGATAGAGGTACTCCGCCGCGCGGATCTGGCTTCGGCTGGGCTTGGAGCGGATCGAGACGTAGCCGGTGAGCTGGCCGCGCTCGTACATGGGGGTCACATTGGCATCCACCCAGTAGAAGGATCCGTCCTTGCAGCGGTTCTTGACGATGCCGTACCAGGGCTTGCCCCCCTGGACCGTATCCCAGAGATCCTTGAAGGCGCCGGGGGGCATGTCCGGGTGCCGGACGATGTTGTGGGGCTGGCCGATCAGTTCGCCCTGGCTGTACCCGGAGAGCCGGGTGAATTCGTCATTGGCGTAGGTGATGACGCCCCGGGGATCCGTCATGGACACCAGGAAGGCGCCCTCCTGGACCTGGCGCTCGGTGTCAGTGATGGGGAGGTTGCGGCGCATGGGGACCTTCCGTGTTCGCCGGTTCATCGGCACGGGGGCCCGGTTCTTGAAAAAACGGTGGTTTCAGGATTCTTCCCCGGAACCACCGGCAGCGGGCAGCCGAGATGCTGATAGCCTTATCCCATGCGTGTTCTCGCCAGCCATGTCATCCACTTCTTCGTGATGGGCCTGGGCATCTCCCTGGTGCTGGGGCTGCTGCATGCGACCACGCGGCCGGAGCGCACGCGGGCTTCCATCCTGAAGCATGTGGCTGGGCTCATCGGCATCGGTCTGGCCCTGGCCTGGCTGATGTATTTCTTCCCCAGGCATCCCGTGAGGTTCTAAGGCGCATGGTCGAGCAGGTGCTGGGCCTCTGGGCGCGCGTGAGAACCCGCTTGGAGGCGGCGTGGGCGGCGCTGGCCCAGGCGGTCCCCCCCCTGGGCCGCGCCGGGGCGTTCACCGCTGAAGTCCTGGGCAAGTACAAGAAGGACGACTGCTTCAGCTATGCCGCCGGCCTCAGCTTCTGGCTCATCGTGAGCCTGGTGCCGCTCTCCACCCTGCTCTTCAAGCTCCTGGGCACGGTGCTGGGCAGCAAGGCCTACGGGCCGGGAACCCTGCGGACCCTGCACGACATCGTGCCCTACCTGCCCCAGGCCTTCGTGGCGGACTCCGTGGCGAACAGCCTGCGCATCGGCAGCATGGGCTTCTCGTGGATCGTCCTGCTGTTCGGCAGCTACTGGGGCATCAGCCAGCTGGATACCAGCCTCGCCCATGTCTTCGGCCTGCGGATCAAGAAGCACCGCCAGACCCGCAAGAACCACCTGCTGCGCCAGGTGGCCATCCTCGTCGGTGGCGTGCTGTCCATGGTCCTTTTTCTGGCCCTGCTGGTGGGGGGCGCCCTGCGGAAGCATCTGCCCCTGCCCCGGACCGATCTGCTGCCCTACCTCACGCCCCTGCTCATGCTCACCTTGTCCACCATCGTGCTCCAGCATTTGCCGCGCCTTCATGTCAAGTTCCGCCACGCCTTCCTCGGGGCGGGCCTCTCCACCGCGCTCTGGTGGCTGGCCAAGTGGATCTTCGGCATCTACCTGAAGCACACCCTGACCTGGGGCATCATGTACGGCTCCCTCATCAGCATCGTCGCCGGGCTGATCTTCCTCTACTACAGCTGCGCCATCTTCCTGCTGGGCGCCGAGATCACCGCAGCCTTCTACCGCCACGAGACCGGCACCATCACCATCCCGCCCTGGCTGCGGGTGAAGGCCGGGGAACCCGCGAAGCGGTGACTTCGCGCCACCTTCTCACTCTTCGTCCCGGCCCCGCAGGCTGGTGGGGATCTCGAAACCGTCGGCGCGGTATTCGTTGATCTTGTTGCGCACGGTGCGCAGGGCGATGTCGAGCTGGTCCGCGCAATGCGTGCGGTTGCCCTTGAGGGCGGCGAGGGTGCTCAGCAGCCAGAAGCGTTCCAGGTTGGGCAGGCTGAGGCCCAGGGGCAGGACCACGGGTGTGCCGAGGGGCACACCGATCAGGGGCCGATCGGGATCCGCGATCACGGCTCCGGCCGGAGCTGCGGCGGGTTCAGCCGGGGCCGCGGGCCGCGGGGGATCCCAGGCGGGCCCGGGAACGCGCTCGGGCGGATCCTCCGGCAGATCTTCCAGACTGTCGGAGGGCAGGAGCCAGTGCAGGTCGGACGCACGCAGGCGCTGCCCCTGGCTAAGGACCACGCACCGCTGCATGACGTTCTCGAGTTCCCGGATATTGCCGGGCCAGCCATGGCGGGCCAAGGCCGCGAAAAAGCTGGGCGTGAGCTCGGGAACGGGCCGTTCGTTCTCGCGCGCGTAGCGTTCCGCGAAGTGCGACGCCAGCAGTTCCAGGTCCCCGGGCCGGCTGCGCAGGGGGGGCAGGTCCAGGGGGATGACGTTGAGGCGGTAGTAGAGATCCTCGCGGAAGCGGCCGGCCTTGACCTCGGCCTGGAGATCGCGGTTGGTGAGGGCGATGAGGCGCACATCCACGGGAATGGGCCGCGTACCGCCGAGGCGATCCACCACGCGTTCCTGGAGGGCCCGCAGGAGCTTGCCCTGGAGCCCCAGGGGCAACTCGCCCACTTCGTCCAGCACCAGGGTGCCGCCATCGGCCTGCTCGAAGCGCCCGGCCTTGATGCCCGTGGCCCCCGTGAAGGCGCCCTTCTCGTAGCCGAACAATTCGGATTCCAGCAGGTTCTCGGGGATGGCCGCGCAGTTGATGGCCACGAAGGGGCCATTCCGGCGGGGACTGGAACCGTGGATGAGCTTGGCCAGCAGTTCCTTCCCCGTGCCGCTCTCCGCCTGGATGAGGATGGTGGCCCGGCTGTCCGCGGCGCGCCGTGCCAGGGCCAGGGTTTCGCCCAGGACCGGATCCTGGGTGAGGATCACGGTCGCTTCGCCGGGTTCCTCGGCCTTCAGGCGGCCTTCGGCCTTCAGGGCCTTGTTCACGGCCGAGGTGAGCTCATCGGGGCTGAAGGGTTTGGCCAGGAAGTCGAAGGCGCCGAGGCGCATGGCCTCCCGCGCGGCCTCGAGGCTGCCGAAGGCCGTGATGAGCAGGACGGGCAGGGCGGGATCCACAGCCTTGAGGCGGGCGGTGAGCTGGAGGCCATCCATGCCGGGCATGCGGAGGTCCGTCACCACCGCATCGTAGGCACCGGGGCGCACCATGCGCAGGGCCTCGTCGCCGCCGCGGGCCTGCTCCGTGAAGAACCCGGCCCGCTTCAGGCTCAGGGCCATGCCATCCCGCATCCCGGGATCATCATCTACCACCAGCACCCGAAGGGGAGTCGCCATACCGAACCAGCCCATGCACGGCCGGAGTGGCCGCTGGAGACGTTATCGGGCTGGAGGCGGAGGACTGGAGTTTTGGCAGCTTGGGACGGAATCAGATGTGGGGTCCCGGCTCGGCCGGAACACCCCGTGGGGGTGCACGAGGGGGGACATCGCGATCCGCAGGTGAGCAGGCGGTCCCCCCTCGTTCCCGTTAGGAGCGCGCCGGGGGTTTCCGTTTCAGCCGGGCGGGAACCTCGCCGGTGGCGGCCTCGCCCCGCACGGGATCGCCATGGCGCCGGATGAGGGCGTAGAGCTGGGGCCGGCTCACGCCCAGGCGCCCCGCGGCCTCGGTGCGGTTGCCGTAGGCGCGGCGGAGGGCGCGGTGCAGGAGGAACCGTTCCAATTCATGCAGGTTGGTGGCGAGACCCTCCGTCTCGAAGCGGGGGGGGCCGCTGCTTTCCGGCTCGGGCAGCTGGCCGAGCAGCTTCCAGCGCACCAGCCGGTTGCGGAGTTCGCGCAGGTTGCCGGGGCAGGGCAGGCGCCCCAGGGCGGGCGGAAGGGGGCTTGCCAGGCCTTCCTCGGCGGCCAGAGCCTCCAGCAGGCGCGGAATGGCGGTGGGCTCCTCGTCCAGGCCGGGCAGGCGCAGGGCCAGGCAGGGCGCGGATCCCGGAGGCGCCTCCTGGGCGGCCACCACGCCCCGGGGATGGGCGGCCAGCCACGGCGGGCCTCCCGCGCCATCCGGGGCATCCAGCCAGGGCACGCCCCGCCGGGCGGCGAGTTCAGCGGCCAGGGCGGACACGCCGGACCCCGCGGGACCGTGGATCCACAGCCCCTCCGGCCGGGCCAGCAGCTCGTCCAGATGGGCGCCCCAGCGGGCGAAGCCTGGAAGGAGCGGCAGGGGGATCACGGGCGTGGGGTCATCCGGGGATGACATGGAAAAGTACCGCGAAGACATGGCAGGCGCTGCCGGCCACGACGAAGAGGTGCCAGACCGCGTGGTGGTAGGGCACGCGTTTCAGGCTGTAGATGAGGGCCCCTGCGGTGTAAAAGAATCCACCGCCGAAGAGCCAGTAGAGGCCGTGGCTGTCCACGGAATGGCCCAGGGCGCGGGCAAAAAAGACGATGATCCAGCCCATGAGGACGTAGATGCCCGTGGAGATTATCCCCATGCGTTTCACGAAGGCGGCATCCACGGGACGCACGGGCGGGGTGTGGAGGTGGTCCACCGGAGGGGGCGCCAGGGCCGCCTTGGCGATGCGCCCATAGAAAATGCCCTTGAACGCGATCCCCAGCGCGGCGAGGCCCCAGATCAGGCCAAAGAGGGTCCAGCCCTCGCCCGGGCTGGTGCGCCCCATGGCAGAGAGGCAGAAGGGTGTGTAGGTCCCGGCGATGAGCAGAAAGATGGCCGAGTGGTCGAAGACCT
>JAKAMQ010000150.1 GCA_021812805.1 Acidobacteriota bacterium | reverse complement strand
CCGCGCACCCGAAGGACACCCCATGGAACATCAACTCGAATCGCTCGGCCGGAACCTGTTCGCGGTCTTCGGGCTCCTGGCCCTGGCCGGGGCCGCCTTCATGGTGGCCTCCAAGCGCGCGGTGCACAGCGTCCTGGCCTTCCTCTTCACCATGCTCTGCATCGCCGGCTGCTACCTCGCCATGAACGCCGAATTCATCGGGGTGGCGCAGATCCTGGTCTATGCGGGTGGCATCGTGGTGCTGTTCCTCTTCGTCGTCATGCTGGTCGAGCTGACCAAGTACAAGGAGAAGGACATCTTCCACAGCCAGTCGAGGGCTGCCGCGGTGGCCGTGATTGCGGGCGTGGGGCTTTTCGCCGGGGTGTTCAAGCACGCCTTCTTCGGCCCGGCCTCTCCCGAGGCGCTGGTGCTGCGGCCCGAGCTGGCCCAGGGCCTCGATGTGGCCCATCAGAACGCCCAGGCCGTCGCGCGCGGGCTGTTCGCGGACTACCTGCTGCCCTTTGAAATCCTGAGTGTGATCCTGCTGGTGGCCCTGGTGGGAGCCGTGGTCCTGGCCAAGACGGAGCGGGTGTGATGATCAGCCTGAACGCGGTCCTCCTCATCTCCTTCGCCCTGTTCTCCATCGGCATCGCGGGTGTGCTCATCCGGCGGAATGCCCTGGTGATCCTCATGTGCGTCGAGCTCATGCTCAATGCCGCTAACCTGAACTTCATCGCCTTCGCGCGCCACAGCGGCTCCGCCGCCGGGCAGGCCTTCGCCCTGCTGGTGATGGGATTCGCCGCTGCGGAAGTGGCGGTGGGCCTCGCCCTGGTGGTGGCGCTCTACCGCCGGCGGGACACCGTCCAGGTGGATGACCTCAACCTGCTGAAGGGATGACCACGACCATGAGCCTGGAACCTTCCGCCGTGACCGCCGCCACCCATCCGGGCAGCCTCCTCTGGCTGATCCCCTTCCTGCCCTTCTTCGGCTTCCTGCTGAATGGCCTGACCGGCCGGAAGCTGCGCAGCACCAAGGTGGTGGATGCCATCGCCCTGGGCAGCGTCGGCATTTCCTTCATCCTGACCCTCATCCATTTTGCGCGGCTCATCGGCCTGCCCGCGGACAGCCGTTCCATCCACCAGTCTCTCTGGACCTGGTTCGACGTGGGTGGCGCCCATGTGCTGGGCGGTCTTACCACCTACAAGATCGCCTGGGCCTACAAGTTCGATGTGCTCAGCGGGTGCATGGCCCTGCTGGTGACCGGCGCCGGCTTCCTCATCCACCTCTTCAGCACCGGGTACATGGCGGAGGAGCGCAACGATGGGCGCTACTACCGCTTCATGGCCTACATGAACCTCTTCGTGTTCAGCATGCTGAACCTGGTGCTGGGCGCCAACATCCTGATGATGTTCCTGGGCTGGGAAGGGGTGGGCCTCTGCTCCTACCTGCTCATCGGCTTCTACTTCGAGAAGGAGTTTGCGGCGGTCGCAGGCAAGAAGGCCTTCGTCACCAACCGCATCGGCGATTTCGGCTTCATGATCGGGTTCTTCCTGATCCTGATGGTCTTCGGCAGCCTCGACTACGACACGCTCATGGGTTCCGTGCGCGGCATCATGGCGCTGCCCTCCATCACCCTGTTCCACCACACGGCCAGCCCCACCTGGTGGTTCAACCTCATCGGCTGCTGCCTCTTCGTGGGCGCCATGGGCAAATCGGCCCAGATCCCCCTCTATGTCTGGCTGCCGGACGCCATGGCGGGCCCCACCCCGGTCTCCGCGCTGATCCACGCCGCGACCATGGTGACCAGCGGCCTCTACATGATCACCCGGCTGAATTTCATCTACATCAACGCCCCTGTGGCGCTTTCCGTGGTGCTGCTCTTCGGCTCCCTCACGGCCTTCGTGGCCGCGACCATGGGCCTGGCCCAGTACGACATCAAGAAGGTGCTCGCTTACTCCACGGTGAGCCAGCTGGGGTTCATGTTCATGGGCATGGGGACGGGCGCCTTCGCGGCGGGCATGTTCCACGTCTTCACCCACGCCTTCTTCAAGGCCAGCCTCTTCCTCGGCTCCGGCGCCGTCATCGCGGCCTGCCACCACGAGCAGGACATGCGGAACATGGGCGGGCTGCGCAAGCTCATGCCCATCACCTCCCTCGCCATGATCCTCGCCACCTTCGCCATCGCGGGCATCTTCCCGTTCTCGGGCTTCTTCTCCAAGGACGAGATCCTCTGGCAGGTGTTCAACGGGTGGTACCACCACGGCCTGTATAACGGCCCGACGCTGAATCTCGTGGCCTGGATCCTGGGCATGCTGGGCGCCTTCTGCACCGCCTTCTACATGACGCGCCTCATCGCCATGACCTTCTATGGCGACTACCGCGGCGCGGGAAACGATCCCTACGGCCTGACGGTACAGTCCGAGGCCCACCATGCCCATGACGACCACGGACACGCGGATGCCCACGGGCATGCGGCCGCTGACGGACACCACGAGAACCACGTCCATGAACTGGACAAGCCCCACGATCACCATGCCGACGATCCCGAAGACCATGATTTCGTGCCCGGGCACCATCCCCACGAGGTTTCCTGGCGCATGTGGCTGCCGGTGCTCATCCTCGCCTGCCTGGCGACGGTGGGCGGGTTCCTGAACTATCCCGAGAGTCTGCACCGCATCCTGCCCATCGTGCCCGCCGAGCTGTTCACGAAGTGGCTCGAGCCGCTGCTCTACCAGGTGGCGCCCGTTGTCCATGCGGAGCATGCCCCGCCGGCCATCGAGTACGGCCTCATGGCCTGGGCCACCCTCGTCTGGGCGCCCAGCGCCATGATCCTGGCCTGGTGGATCTACAAGGTGGATCCCAGCTGGAGCCGGGCGAAGGCGTTCGTGGCGCGCTTCCCCAACCTCTACCGGTGGGTGAACGCCAAGTACTACGTGGACGAGTTCTACGAGGCCGCCCTCATCGGGCCGACCAAGCGCTTCTCCGCCCAGCTCTGGAGCTTCGACACCTGGGTGGTGGATGGCATGGTCAACGGCGCGGCTCGCTTCACCGTGCTCTGGGCCCACAGCATGCACTGGGTGGACCAGAAGATCGTGGATGGCCTGGTCAATGGCGTGGCGTGGCTGATCCAGCAGACCAGCCTGGTGTTCCGCCGCCTGCAGAGCGGCCGCTTCCAGCACTACGCCTTCGTGATGTTCCTCGGCTTCCTTGTCTTCGCATTCTGGAAATTCCTGGCCTGAGCCCTACGCCCTTCTGGTTGGAGTCCCCATGTTCACCGCAAACACGACACTGATGCTGGTGGCGACCTTCCTGCCCTTCCTGGGCGCGCTGGTCCTGCTCCTGGTACCCAAGGGCCAGCGCAAGGTCTTCGAGTACGGTTCCCTGGCCGTGATGATCGTCAGCTTCCTGCTGAGCGTCCCCTTCTGGTTCGGCTATGACCGGGGCAGCGCCGCGGTCCAGTGGTTCCAGGCCTGGACGTGGATCCCGACCCTCGGCGTGAAGTTCGCCGTGGGCATGGATGGCATCAGCCTGCTGCTCTGGCTGCTGACCACCTTCATCGGGCCCATCGCCATCGCCTGTTCCTTCAGTTCCATCACCGAGCGCCACAAGGAGTACTACCTCTGGATGCTGGTGCTCCAGACCGCCATGCTCGGCGTCTTCATCACCCAGGACATGTTCCTCTTCTACCTGTTCTGGGAAGTGATGCTGGTGCCGATGTATTTCCTCATCGCCATCTGGGGCGGCCCGCAGAAGCTCTACGCCGCCATCAAGCTCTTCCTCTACACCCTGGCGGGCTCGGTGCTGATGCTGGTGGCGATCCTGGCCATCTACTTCCTGCAGCACAAGACGACCGGCGTGTATGACTTCTCGCTGGCCAGCTTCCAGGCCATGGCGCCCATCATCGCCCAGCAGTCCAAGACCTTCCAGATCCTGATGGCCCTGGCCTTCTTCATCGGCTTCGCCATCAAGGTGCCGATGTTCCCCTTCCACACCTGGCTCCCGGACGCCCACGTGCAGGCGCCGACCGCCGGTTCCGTCATCCTGGCGGCCATCCTCCTGAAGATGGGCACCTACGGGTTCGTTCGCTTCCTGCTGCCCATCCTGCCCGGCGCCACCAAGGAGCTGATGCCCTACTTCCTCACGCTGACCCTCATCGGCATCATCTACGGCGCGCTGGTGGCCATGATCCAGAAGGACATGAAGAAGCTGGTGGCCTACTCCTCGGTGAGCCACCTCGGCATGTGCATGCTCGGCCTCTTCGCCCTGAATCCCTACGGCATCAAGGGCGGCCTCCTCCAGATGCTCAACCACGGCATTTCCACGAGCGGACTCTTCCTCGCGGTGGGCATCGTCTACGAACGGCGGCACACCCGCATGATCGCGGATTTCGGGGGCCTCTCGAAGAGCATGCCCGTCTACGCCACCATCTTCATGATCATGACCATGAGCAGCCTGGGCCTGCCGCTGCTCAACGGGTTCATCGGCGAGGGCGTCATCCTCATGGGCTCGTTCCAGGCCTTCCCCTGGGCCGCTGTGGTGGCCACCCTCGGCATCATCCTCGGCGCCGCCTACCTGCTGTGGATGTACCAGCGCGTGATGTTCGGGCCCATCACCCCCGTCAACGAGAAGATGGAGGATCTGAACCTTCGCGAGGTGCTCTACTTCGCGCCACTGGTCATCGTCGCCTTCTGGATCGGCATGTATCCCAAGCCGGTCATGGATGTCATGGATGCCCCCGTCCGCAAGCTGGTCATGCAGGTGAACCCTGACTTCTACAAGGCCGAGTCGCTGGCGGCCCAGCAGGCCGAGGCCGCCCGGGTGGGTATGCACGGAATGGAAGCCCCCGAGGCTCCGGAGGTGCAGGCAGCACCCGCTGGCATGATCCACGGGGGAGGCCACTGATGACCGGCTTCGCGCAGGGGCTTCTGGATGCGCTCCTTCAGGATGCGCATCTGATCGTGCCCCAACTGTTCCTGATCACCGTGGCCACCCTCATGCTTTGGCCCGGCGACCTGTTCGTGAGCCGCGCCGAGAAGCATCGGTGGGCGCCCATCACCCTCGTCGTGCTGGGCGTGACCGCCTGGCTGGTGGCTCGGGTGGATAATGGCCTCGGTTTCGGCCGCATGTTCCAGATGGACGGGCTCACCCGCGGCTTCCAGCTGCTCTGCATCCTGGGCGCCGCAGGCGCCGTGGCCCTGAGCCAGCGGGTGCTGAATGGCCTCAAGCAGCAGACCGTCGAGTACTACGCGCTGATCCTGTTCTCCCTGGCCGGGATGCTCTTCCTGTGCGGAGCTTCCGACCTCATCTCCGTCTATTTCAGCCTCGAGCTGATGGCGATCTCCATCTACATCCTCGTGGCCTACCTTCGGGACTGGAAGACCAGTGTGGAGGCCGGCCTCAAGTACTTCCTTCTGGGGGCCTTCTCCAGCGGCATCCTCGTCTACGGCATCAGCCTCCTCTACGGAGCCGCGGGGGGAACCACCACCAACTTGGCCGACCTCGGTCAGGCCCTGGCGCTGGCGCCGAAGCCGGATTCCCTCCTGGTCTTCGGCGGAGTCCTGATGGTGCTGGTGGGCATGGCCTTCAAGGTGGCCGCGGTGCCCTTCCACATGTGGTCGCCGGATGCCTATGAGGGCGCGCCCACGCCCATCACCGCGTTCATGGCCACGGCTCCCAAGGCTGCGGCCCTGGCGGCCTTCCTGCGCGTGTTCGGCACGGGCTTCCACAGCCTGTTCACCACCTGGGTGCTCCCGCTCTCGTACATCGCCGCCGCCAGCATGATCCTCGGCAATGTGGCAGCGGTCCGCCAGGTGAGCATGAAACGTCTGCTGGCCTACTCCAGCATCGCCCATGTGGGCTACATGCTGCTGGGCGTGCTTTCGGCCGATCCGGTGGCCGGGGCCCAGGCCGTGTGGCTCTACATGGCCATCTACGTGGTCATGAATTTCGGGGCCTTCGCGGTGGTGATCTACCTCCAAGGCCAGGGGGAGGGCGAGCGCATCGAGGATTTCAGGGGCCTGGGCCGCAAGCATCCTGTCCTCGGATTCGCCATGATGATCTTCCTGCTCAGCCTCGCGGGCATTCCGCCCCTGCTGGGATTCTTCGGCAAGTTCTACCTGTTCAAGCTGGCCATCGAGCAGGGCCATGTCACCCTCACGGTGATCGCGCTCCTCACCAGTGCCGTCAGCGCTTACTACTATCTGGGCGTGGTCGCCCAGATGTACTTCAAGGAACCCGCCGAAGGCGAGACGCCCGCCCTGGGTGCGCTTCCTGCCTTCATCGTGGGCGTGGCCTGCCTCCTGATCCTGGTGGGCACGGCCTTCGGCCCCTGGCTGCTGGATTGGGCAGGCAAGGTCGCCCTGGGTTAAGCGCAAGCCGTACACTGGAAGGGCGCGGGAGCAGACCCGCGCCCTTGCGCGTCAGGGGGCTCGATGATCTTCAGGCGGGGACGCAGGGCGAGGGATACCGGGGACCGGAGTCTCTGGGGCGACATCATCTCCCTTGGCCTGATCTTTCCCATCAGCATCACCCTGGGCTTCTTCCTGGGGCGGTGGATCGGTGCGCAGTTCGGCCATCCCCAGGGCGGGGGGCTGCTCGGGTTGGGCTGGGGCATTGCGGCGGCCTTCTGGGAGCTCTACAAGGTCGCCCGGCGGGTGGTGCGATGGGATGCCCGTGAGACGCGCCGCATCGAGAAGGACCGGGATCCCCATGGATCCTGACGGCCGGCACCACCTCCATTGGGCGACCCGGTTCCAGGTCGGCCTGCTGGTGCTCGGACTCTTCCTCTGGGGCGGGCTGAGCTCCTGGGGGGCGGCGCTGGCCTTCCTGGTCGGCGGGCTCACCAGCCTGGCTTACTGGGGGCTCCACTGGCTCGTCACGGGCCGGATGCTGACGCCTTCGGTACGCCTGCGCTGGGTCTACGCGGTGCTGTCCCTCGGCAAACTGGCGTTGATCATCGTGGTTTTACGTGTGATGATAGGCAGGTTTCCAGCGGAAACCCTGCCACTGGTGACGGGTCTGCTCCTCTTTGTGGCGGGCATCCTTCTGGAAGCCCTGCGGCTCGTCATCCGCGCTACCACATCCTTCCCCCCTGACTAGAGGCGTCCCCGAGATGGAACACCACCCATCGCTGCTTTCCCAGTGGCTGACCCTGGTCCTCCACCTGACCCGGCACGCCTGGCCCGGCTTCGCCCACGGTGAGCCGCTGTCCTTCCTGGAACGCTACGATAACCTGCTGAACGCGACGCTGGCGGCCCTGCTGGCCATGCTGATCACGGGGCTCGTGCGTCGCGGCCTCGCGCGCGTTCCGGGGCCCCTCCAGCAGATGGCGGAAGCCCTGGTGGGCGGCCTGCGCGACCTCACGGTGGACAGCATCCCACACCAGGGCGAGCGCTACCTGCCCTTCATCGGCACCATCACCCTGTTCGTCTTCTTCAACAACATCTTCGGCCTGATCCCCGGCCTGAGCCCGGCCACCAGCACCTGGAGCGTGACCCTGGGCGCGGCCCTGGTGGTATTCGCCTACTACAACTTCCACGGCATGCGGGAGCACGGGATCGTCAAGTACTGGTCCCATTTCGCCGGGCCTCTGCCCTGGTACGCCTTCATGTGGATCCTGCTGCTGCCGCTGGAACTGCTGGGCCTGTTCTCCCGTATCCTCAGCCACTCCCTGCGTCTCTTCGGCAACATCGCGGGGGAGCACATCGTGGCCGGGATCTTCTTCGCCCTGATGCCGCTCCTGCTGCCGATCCCCATGATGGTGCTGGGTCTCTTCTTCGGGCTGGTCCAGA
>JAKAMQ010000149.1 GCA_021812805.1 Acidobacteriota bacterium | reverse complement strand
GGGCGCGGCCCACGTCCACCATGCTCTGGGCCAGGGTGCGCGCCTCCTCGGGGGTCTTCATGAAGGCGGAGCTGCCGCACTTCACATCCAGCACCAGGGCGTCGGCGCCGCCCGCCAGTTTCTTGGACATGATGCTGGCGGTGATGAGGGGGATGCTCTCCACGGTGGCGGTGATGTCCCGCAGGGCGTAGAGCTTCCGGTCCGCGGGCGCGATGTCGGCGGTCTGGGCAGAGTTGGCGAAGCGGGTCTCGCGCAGGCTGCGCAGGAACTCGGCTTCGGTCAGCTCCACCTTCAGGCCCGGGATCGCGGCGAACTTGTCCACGGTGCCGCCGGTGTGGCCCAGGCCCCGGCCGCTGAACATGGGACAGGGCACGCCGCAGGCGGCCACGATGGGACCGAGGATGAGGGTGGTCTTGTCCCCCACGCCACCGGTGCTGTGCTTGTCCACCTTCACGCCGGGCACGGCGGAAAGATCGAGCCGGGAGCCGGAATCCCGCATGGCCAGGGTGAGGGCCAGGGTCTCCGCCGTGCTCATGCCCTGCCAGCAGATGGCCATGAGCAGGGCGGCACTCTGCTCATCGGGGATGGATCCGTCCGCCGCGCCGGCCACCCAGAAGGCGATCTGTTCCGGCGTGAGTCCGCCGCCCATCTTCTTGGTGTAGATGAGGTCGTACATCCGCATGGTGGCAGGCTCCGGCGATCAGATGCTCGGAAGGACCGCGTCCAGGGCTCCGCTGCCCGGCCGGCCCCTGAAGCGGGCCTTGTAGTCCGAGAGATCCTTCCAGGCCTGGGCCCGATCGCCGGCGGCCCGATCGGCATCCAGCACCGTGGTCCAGTAGGCTTCACCCCAGGGCTGATCGGGCGTGGCCTTGGCGCGCAGGGAAGCCAGTTCCTGACGGGCGGCCTGGACCTGGCCAAGGGCGATGGCGCGGTCCGCCAGGCGCAGATGCCCCCAGGGGCCGGGCTCGGAGATATGCACCGAGGAGGTGCCGTCGAGGCTGAGCTGCCAGGAGGCCAGCAACCCTTCGGTGATCGCCCGGCGGGAGGCAGGCGCGGCCTGCGCCAGGGCCTCCAGCTGCGGCAGGCGGGCACGCATGGCGGCTTCCGCCGCGGCGGGCGCCACGGGGGTGACGCCATCCCCGTCCACCGCCGTTTCCAGATAGGCCAGGGCCGCCTCGTGCTTGTCAATGCGCTGGCCGCGCACGGTCCGCCAGGCCACCAGGGCGATGCAGGCGGCAACCACGACGCCGGCCCCGATGAGGATGGGCTTCAGCAGCGTGCCATCCTCGATGGTGTTCTGGCCCAGTTTGGACTGGAAGTGCGCCAGGCTCTGCGCCGGCTTCTGGACCTGGATCTCGCGTTGCTTCGGGGGGCGTGCCATGACATCCTCGCTGGACCCTTGAGGATGCACCAGTCAGGCCGTCTCCTGCACTTGAAAATGCGCCCCTCCCTGGTATCCTTGCCCTTCCCGCCTGGGTAGCTCAGTCGGTAGAGCAATGGACTGAAAATCCATGTGTCGGCGGTTCGATTCCGTCTCCAGGCACCAAAGAACAAGCGGTTCCAGCCCCGGTCACCCAACCGGGGCTTCCCGTTTGTGCTCTCGGTGTGCTCTGGCGGGGCAAATCAGCCCCTATCCTCGAAGACGCCGTCCTTGAAGAAGGGCGACTTTTCGACCCCCATCGCGTTCCAGAGGTAGCGGCTCACTTCCTCGACAGCGGGCCCCGGGGGGTCATCAGCCGATCCGAGGAGGACCTCCGGCAGTCGCAGGTGGGCCTCGGTGATGGTTCGATTACCCATCATTCGATTGGGCAGAATCCAGGTCCAGCCATTCGCGCCGATGAATGACCCCGCCAAGGCCACCGGCCCTTGAACCTCCAGAGCCTTCATGACCAGCGCGGCATGGCGGCTGGCGGTGTCGAGCCAATGATCGACGAGGACCGGGTAGATCACCTTCCAATCACCTTCAGGCCTGGCCGCAAACTTGTGCTCGACGCCTCCGTGTCGGAAGACCTGGCAGGAGCGTCCTTCACCAGCAGGTCCCACCCATTCCTGAAAGGCGTAACCGTCGAGGTTGAAGGCCGGATTTACCCCGCCCTCCCAGACGGGGTGGAATCCAACCTCCAACCCATTTGGAGAAGGGACCGGATGCCCTCCGAAGACTCGCCCCGCGAGGTTGGCCTTTCGGCGCCCGAGGAGTCCGTCGGCTGGAAGGAAGTGGAGAACAAATAGGGCGTGAGTGTCCCCAAGTCCGGTCGAACGTTCCTTCCATTGCTCGACCCTACGGCTATGAAAAGCTTCTGT
Organism: Acidobacteriota bacterium; assembly: GCA_021812805.1. Classification (GTDB taxonomy): domain Bacteria; phylum Acidobacteriota; class Holophagae; order Holophagales; family Holophagaceae; genus Geothrix. The sequence goes on along the minus strand of JAKAMQ010000149.1, from coordinate 5,469 downwards.
GGCCTGAAGGAAGTCTCGCTCCTGGTTGAAGGCCATCCTGAGCTGATCCACGTCCATGGGCGCCTTCCCGTGTTGGGTGCGGTGGTAGAAGCGGTGCTCCTGGCGGACCTCGTGGGGCCCGATCCAGCTGCGCGGAACCTCGACCACCAGGACTTCTCCCCCGCCGCCGAGTGAGACGGGCTTGAAGCGCAGGGTGGGTCGCGGGCGGATGTGCTCCTGGGCCCAGGAGGTCAACTGGCCGATCACCCGTCCGCTATCGAACCCGGGGATAGCGACCAGATTGGTGGGTATCTCGCCCTCTTCCGCCATGCCGTAGACGAGGTATCCGCCCTTCGTGTTGGCGAAGGCGCTCACATCTCGGGCGAACTCCTGGCAGTTGGTCTCAAGCGCCACCTTGTAGTCGATCTCCACGTCCTCGCCCACCTGGTCCACGATGAGGCGGCGCAGGTCGTCCTCGATCAGGTCGGTGAATGGCTTGGATGGGAATGGAGGAAGCACAAGGGCCTCTGGGGGAATCAGCCCATTGTGCACCCGGGGCGGGTGCACGACTTGATTGCTCGGGGGCGGGGCGGATCCTGAAACATAAAGGGGTGCAACATGGCTTCTCCGCTCTCGCCACAATTCGTCCGCGACCGGCTCCGGCAGCACGATGCGCTGCTGCTGCGGGCGGCGGGGATGACCTTCGACGAGATCGCCTCGCGCCTCGGCTACGCCCACCGCGGATCGGCCTACCGGGCGGTCAGGGCCGCCCTGGCGCGGAATGAGCAGGTCAGCATCGAGGCCTTCCGCTTGAAGGCCGCCTTGGACGTGATGGGCCTCATGGAGTCCCTGAGCCTCGCCTTTTCGCGGGGGGACACCGATTCCGTCCGTTCGGTGATGGCGCGCATGGAGAACCCCCTCCGCCGGGTGCGTGCCTGGTCCTCCCGGTTCGGGGTCGGAGGGCGGGCATTGGCGTCGTGAGTCCCCGAAGGGGAGGGCGGTCGGGGCCCATGGAGGGCCTCAGATCGCGGCCTGCTTCGCGGGGTGGGGCACAAGTGGCCGGGGTGGCCCCCGGTGCCTCCACGGGGCCCTCACGGCCCGGGGCGAGGGGCTCCGGGCTTCCTGGTCATTGGTTCAGGGCCGCCAGCGCATCCCGGTCGATCTGGAGGGTGTCCTCGGCCTGTTTGAGACGGCCCTGGTTCGGGGTCCCATCCTGGATCAGGGATTGGCGGCTCCTCTCATCATCCTGGACCTGCCCCTGGTAGAGCTTCACCATGAATCCCCGCAGGTCGGTCCCGGTGAGCATGGCCTTCTCCGCACCGAGGTAGAAGATCGCGCGGGCCGCCTCCGCATCCCACCCGTGCCGAAGGTAAGCGGCCACGAACCGACGCATCAGGGCCTCTCGGGAGCTGTCCTCGTGGACCCAGGCCACCACCTGGGCGCCATCCGGGTGCGTCCTCTGGTAGCGGTCCCACCCCTCCCTGGTGAAGCCATCCGGGACCGAGGGCTGGCAGCCGGCGAGAAAAAGGATGGCGAGGGGCGCCAGGTGCTTGGTGATGTTCATGGCCTCTCCTGATGGCGTTCGAGTTGGTAGCGAGTGAGGGGCGGGCAGGGAGACCCCCGTGGGGTTTCGCCCGTCCTGGTGGTTATTGGCTTGGCTTCGCGGTCCGCTCGCCGAGGTGGGTGCGCGGCCCGGCGTGGGTTACGGCTGGGCTCCCGAGAGCTTCTCCGCGGCGTCACCAAGGACCCAGGCCAGCTCAGGGCCGGCCTGCTCCAGGGCCATCCCGTCGGTCACGTCCTGGCACCCCTTGAGGATCTGGCGGCCGAGCCAGAGGAAGTAGCGGCCGATGACGTCCCCGCCTCCCCCGATGCCCGGCACCCAGGCGACGATCTTGCCGGCGAGGACGGGCGGGGTGCGCCCTGGTGGAAGGCGGAACCCTTCGCGCTCCCCCTTCCAGATGGCAGCGTAGGCGTCAGCCAAGGCCTTGAGGCCGCCCATGGCCTCCTCCTGGGTTCGTTCTCCATCGGTGAAGCTGGTCCAGAGGGCGACCACCTGGGCGGCGAACTCGTCCACAAGCGCTCTGACTTCCCGGTAGCTCCCCAGGTCTGCCTCTTCATCATCCGTCTCTTGGGGCAATGGCCCCCGGTCGTTCCCATGGTTGACGGACTTTTTCATTCGAAGGGCTCTCCCGTCGCAGGTCAGATCATCGGCCGAGTGATTGGACAGTGGAAGTCCATCACGCCGGGTTGCGGAACAATTTCCTCACTCTCCGGCGCCCAGAGGGGAATCGGGGACCCAAACCCGCCGAAGCGGGAAGAGGGACCGGTAGCGGTGATCGAGCTGGTCGTAGTGCTCGCAGATGAGGCCGACGAGTTCCGGGCCGTCGATCAGCCGGATGCCCTTCGGTCCCCGGGCTGTTTTCCGGGCATCCAGGTTGAAGGTCCCAAGGGTGACGAACAGGCCACGCTCCCCGTCGTGCAGCAGGCCCGCAAGGTCCCTGACCTCGGGATCGCCGATCTGGTTTTCCGTGGACTTCACCTGGACCTTCATGACGCCACCCTTCATGCCGAGGGGGTCTCCATGGACGAGGATGTCGATACCGCCATCCTTCCCGGGGGGAGACACCTGGGTCCGATAGCCCATGACATTGAGCAGGTGGCCGACGAAGAAGGCGAGGGGGTGCCCCTTGAGGTGCTTGGCCAGCCGCTTGATGACGAAATCCTGGAGGTCCGCCTCCGGGGCGAGTGCGGCGGCCTTGGCCTCTGGCTCCTCCTCAGTGGCCGGTTGAGAGGGGACGGGGGTTCCCGCCAGCTTGGCGAGGAACTCGTCGGCGTTGTTCTTGAGGCGGAAGAAGCTGAGGGCCGACCCGATTTCATTCAGAGCGGCTGGGCTGAAGTCCCCCCTGGGGACGCTTTTGAGGAGTTCCGCGGCCCGTAGGTTCGGGAATTCAGGGCTCAGGTCCGGCCGGAACTGGTAGGCGGTGTCCTTGACCCTGAAGAAGTGGATCTGCCGGTCCACCTTGCTCGGGTAGGCCACGATGTCACCCGCCTTCAGTTCGTGGAGGAATCGGTAGAGCATCCCCGCCCAGACGGGAATCGCTCCAGCCGAGGCATCCGGATAGGCCGCGATGAGGGCGGCCTGGAAGGCGGGCCGGCTGCCTGGGACCTGGCTCAGGTCCCCGAGTTCGGACCAACCCAGGGCGAGGAACCCGTTCTCCCTGAAGAGGGGATCGGCACTGCCCTCCGAGCCGGCGTGGATTCCCCACAGGGTGGTCGTCATGGCATTCCTCCGGGTTGTGAAACTCTCGTTTTGGGTATTTTGGTCACCCTCTTCGATCCGCCACAACCCCCAATGAACCCGCCCTGCGGTTGGTGATTTCCGTTAGATTCGTGGGATGGTGCTACGCCACCGTTTCCGCTCCGCTTCCTGGGGCGGAAGGGGCGGGTCCCGTGAATTACTCATCATGAGTGGTGGGTCGCCCCTCTCCTTGGGCTGGGGGGCGGCATGAAGCGCTCCCTGCGAGGCGGTTACGGCAAGGGCCCCGCCCACCCTGGCACCCTCGGCCAACGGATCAGGCGCATCCGGCTGGCCTGGAACTGGAGTCAGGCCCAAATGGCCGAGGCCATCCACACCAACCAGAAGACCCTCTCCCGGTGGGAGCTGGATAAGCAGGAACCCGGAGACCCGGCACTGGGAGCGCTCTCGGGGCTCTTCGGCCTATCCATTCAGGCCCTACGAACCGGCCGGGGCTTCAAGGTTCCGGCCCCCCCGCGTCAGGTGGGGCACCTCCTCGTGGCCGAGGCCTACGCCGCGGACCTGATTCGGCTGCCCGACGTCGGCGCGGAGGGCCTCCTGCTCGTCCATCGCGAGGACGAAAGCAGTCAGCCGATCACAGCCAGGAAGGTCGGTGAGGCCCTCCGGAAGGCTCGGGAAGAGGGGCGTCCCGTCTGGATTGTTGTGGGGTAGAGGTAAGCCCGGAAAGGCGGCACCCGGGCGCTCGGGGAGTGCCCGGGCCTGGTCACTCCTTCGCCAGCGCCGCCTCGACACTGGCGAACGCCTCCAGGGCGGCCTCCAGGTCCTCGACGATCTCGCGGGCGAGTATGTCCGGAGCCGGGAGGTTCTCGCTGGCTTCGAGGTCCTCGTCCTTGATCCAGAAGAGGTCCAGGTTGGCCTTGTCGCGGGCCAGGAGGGCCTCCCGCTCGAACACATGGAACCGCTCGCGCTCCTGGCGCTTCGACCGGTCCTTGGCCTGGTAGCAGGCGACGAAGTCCCGCAGGTGCTCGTCGCCCAGCGGGTTCTCCTTCAAGGTGAAGTGGATGTTCGTCCGCAGATCGTAGATCCACAGCTTCTCGGTCCAGGGCTTGGCCGCGCCGGGCTTCCGGTCGAAGAACAGCACATTGGCCTTCACGCCCTGGGCGTAGAAGATGCCGGTGGGCAGGCGCAGCAGGGTGTGGACATCGCACTCGTGGAGGAGCTTCCGTCGGATGGTCTCGCCGGCCCCGCCCTCGAACAGCACATTGTCGGGCACCACCACCGCGGCCCGCCCGCTGCCGGGCTTGAGCATGGATTTCACGTGCTGGAGGAAGTTCAGCTGCTTGTTGCTGGTGGTGGTCCAGAAGTCGGCGCGCTCGTAGGTGAGGCTCTCCTTGCCGGCCTTGCCATCCTCGCCGATCACCGTGATGCTGCTCTTCTTCCCGAAGGGCGGGTTGGTGAGCACCATGTCCACCAGCTCGGAGGGCGGCGAGGCCAGGGAATCCCGGCCGCCCTCGATGAGGCTGTCCTCCCCGCCGATGCCGTGCAGGTGCAGGTTCATGGCGCAGAGGCGGGCAACCTCGGTGGTGATGTCCGCGCCCTTCAGGGCCCCCTCCTTCAGGTGCTTCGCCTGATCCGGCGTCAGCGGTCCCTGGGCGGCCATGTGGTCGTGGGCCGCGATGAGGAAGCCGCCCGTGCCGCAGGCAGGGTCCGCCACCACCAGACCGGGGCCCGGATTCATGACCTCCACGATGGCCTTGATGAGGGGCCGCGGCGTGAAGTATTGGCCGGCACCGCTCTTCACATCCCGGGCGTTGCGCTCCAGCAGGCCCTCGTAGATCTCCCCCTTCACATCGGCATCGAGGCCGCTCCAGGCTTCGGCATCAATGAGCATGAACAGGCGCTTCAGCTTGGCCGGATCCTGCAGCTTGTTCTGGGCCTTCCGGAAGATGGTGCCCAGCAGGCCGGGCTGGCGGCCCAGCTCCAGCAGCACCTTCCGGTAGTGGTTCTCCAGGTCGTCGCCGTCGAGGCGAAGCAGGGTGGGCCAGGCCAGGGACTTGGGGATGCGCTCGGTCCCCTTCCGGCCCAGGGCCGCATCCAGCTCCTCCCGTTCCTGGGCCATCTTCAGGAACAGCAGGTAGGTCAGCTGCTCCACGTAGTCGCCGTAGCTCACCCCGTCGTCCCGGAGGACCGTGGCGAAGTTCCAGACTTTCTGCACGAGGGTTTGGGCGTTCATG